>JADGEH010000133.1:130-12376 GCA_016744475.1 Thiotrichales bacterium
TGAACTGAATTTAGATGATGATATGAGCTTGGATTTAGATTCTGAAGAAGAGTCTTTAGATTTAGGCGACAGCAGCGATGATGAACTGAATTTAGATGATGACATGAGCTTAGATTTAGATTCTGAAGAAGAATCTTTAGATTTAGACGACAGCAGCGATGATGAACTGAATTTAGATGATGATATGAGCTTGGATTTAGATTCTGAAGAAGAGTCTTTAGATTTAGGCGACAGCAGCGATGATGAACTGAATTTAGATGACGACATGAGCTTGGATTTAGATTCTGAAGAAGAATCTTTAGATTTAGGTGATAGCAGTGATGATGATGAACTGAATTTAGATGATGATATGAACCTGGATTTAGGGGCTGAAGAAGAGTCTTTAGATTTAGGCGACAGCAGCGATGATGAGCTGAATTTAGATGATGATATGAACTTGGATTTAGGGGCTGAAGAAGACAGTTTAAGCGCAGATGATGCTGATACTCTGGATTTAGGCTCAGATGATGATTTAGGCTTAGATACTATGGAAGATGAATCATTGGCTCTAGGCGATGATAATACCGATGATTTTGATTTGAATCTGGATGCTGATAGCGACTTAGATTTGAGTGGTTCATTAGATGATGACTTAGGCAGTGATGAACTAGATGCAGCCTTAGATACTTCTGATGATGATTTAAACTTAGAAATGAGTTCTGAAGATGCTAGTTTAGATACGGATGAAGAATTAGCACTAGAAGCAGGTTTAAGTGATGATGACCTGGGTTTAGGTGATTTAGAATCAGATGACGGTCTGGACTTAAGCATGGATAGCACTGAAGAATCCGATTTGGATTTATCGGCTGATTTAGACAGCGATGATAGCGGTTTAGATGATGAACTCGGCGGTGAGTTAGATACCAGCGATTTGGATTTTAGCGCAGGTGATGATGATTTAGATGATTTGCTCAGCCAATTAGATGATGAAGAGGACTTCAATGTAGGTGAAGATGCTCTAGGCAGTACTGATGATATTGACGGTAAGTTCAACTTGGCACAAATGTACTTGGATATGGATGATGCAGGCAATGCACGTAGTATGTTGCAAGATATTATTCAAGAAGGTAATGAAGCTGATCAAGTACGTGCAGAGCAGATGCTAAAAGATATTGCTGAACACGCTTAAGAAGTGGTTGGGCGCATATACATCGACAATATAGTCACTACTAGGGATAATAAATCAGTTATGCGCTAGCCCTAGCAGGTTTCAAAAACCTATCAGTTCTTAACGACGATGATCCAGTACCACTGAAATATTATCCCTGTATCGGTACTGACCGCAACGCGGTCAAGACTGCATTCCCATGCGGCGAGCCTGTAAAAGAACCTCATTTTTTGGATTTTGAACAACGTAAAATCAACAGCTTACGAAGCAAAAAATGCCAACTTTGGGGGTTCTTTTACAGCCTCGGCGCATGGGAACGAGTTAAACATTGTTTGGAAACGCTGGCGTTCTTTGCGTCTCTAGCGCCATTTGCGTTGCTTTTTAAAGCCGATAGCTTGAGTCGTATCACTGAGATCATTTCGCTATATTCGCTTCAAATCACTGCCAGTCCCGCATGGACTGGCAGTGTTGTTTTTAGGGTATACATTATGTCTCGCCACTTTCCCGCTGAATGGGCACCTCAAGAAGCTGTGGTGCTCACTTGGCCTCATGCCGCTACAGACTGGCTCAGTCAACTGATTGAAGTTGAAAAAATTTATCTTCATTTAGCACAAGCCATTAGTCAGCGACAATCTTTAGTCATCGCTTGCCATGATGAAGCGGTGCGTCAACATGTTATTCAGCAGCTCACCCAAGCGCATATTCCCAGTCAGGCTTACCACTGCTACCTAGCTCCTTGTGATGATACTTGGGCACGGGATCATGGGCCCATTAGCGTGTATGAAAATGATCAACGGGTGTTGCTGGATTTTGAGTTTAATGCTTGGGGCAATAAATATGCGGCGAGTCAAGACAATCTTGTCACGCGGCGTTTACACGCGGCTGGAGCCTTTGGCAGCAGCCGTTTAGACAGCTTGGACTGGGTGTTAGAAGGCGGCAGCATCGACAGCGACGGACAAGGTACGCTGCTTACCACTCAAGCTTGCTTATTGTCCCCACAACGTCATCCTGAACTCAGCCCCGCTGACGTTGAGCAGTATTTACAGAGCACTTTGGGAATACAGCGTGTGCTTTGGCTGCAACACGGCTATTTAAGTGGTGATGATACCGACAGCCATATTGATACGTTGGCGCGTTTTTGTGACCCAGAAACCATTGCTTATGTCGCCTGCGATGATGCCAGCGATGAACATTTTCTGCCCTTACAAGCGATGGCAACGGAACTCAAAGCTTTACGGCAAAGCAATGGTCGCCCTTATCGTTTAATGCCATTGCCTTGGCCTGCGCCTCAATACAATAGCGAAGGCCAGCGTTTACCCGCGACCTATGCTAATTTTTTGCTGATTAATCAGGCCGTGTTGGTGCCCACCTATCGAGATGTGGCTGATTCACTGGCGCTGGAACAATTGGCGCGTTGTTTCCCACAAAGAGACATCATCGGCATTGATTGTCTGCCGCTCATCCAACAATTTGGCAGTTTGCACTGCGTGACGATGCAATTGCCCACCTAGAGCCTATACGAAAATGGGATAATCGGCTGCAAATCCGCCCTTTTGGTCAGTTTTTCCGCTTTTTTTCGTTACACGCACGCTATTCGCCTTAAAAAACCGAAAAACCCGCCTCAAAATGGCAAATTTTCGCTTCGATCCCCCATCTTCGTATAGGCTCTTAGGTTTTTTGCTCATGTCCCAAACTCTGATTCAACGTCGTACCCCGCCCAGCACTCATCAATTACCCGCCGATATGCATCCGGTATTACAACGCATACTCAGTAGTCGCGGTGTGCCATCTGCTGCTGCACTGGATCACAGCTTAAAACAACTCATCCATCCCAAACATCTTAAAGACATTGATACCGCCGTGGATTTGCTGGTGCAGGCTTTAGAACAGCAATGGCGGATTTTGATCGTGGCGGATTTTGATGCCGACGGTGCGACCAGTTGTGCCGTAGCCACCCGTGCGCTACGTGCCATGGGTGCTGAAAGCGTTGATTATCTGGTGCCGGATCGGATTAAACATGGTTACGGTCTCACCCCGACTATTGTGCAATTAGCGCAACCGCTACAACCAGATTTACTCGTCACTGTAGACAACGGCATTGCCAGCCTCAGCGGCGTACAAGCTGCGAAAGAGGCGGGGATGCGGGTGTTAGTCACCGATCATCATTTGCCGGGGCGCGAATTACCTGCGGCAGATGCTATCGTCAATCCTAATCAACCGGGCGACGAGTTTCCCAGTAAAAATCTAGCCGGTGTCGGCGTGATTTTTTACTTAATGATGGCATTGCGCACACGGCTGCGTGATACCGCTTGGTTTAGCGCACAACGCCCTGCGCCCAATTTGGCGCAATTATTAGATTTAGTCGCTCTCGGTACCGTCGCCGATGTGGTGCCCTTGGATTACAACAACCGTATTTTAGTCGCCCAAGGTTTGGCGCGTATGCGCAGCAATGAAGCCTGCGCGGGTCTTCGAGCACTGATGCAACTGGCGAGTCGTGAACCGCAACATTTAGTCAGCAGCGACTTAGGTTTTTATTTGGGGCCACGCTTAAATGCTGCTGGGCGTATGGAAAACATGAGTTATGGCATCGAGTGCTTGCTCAATGATGATACCAATATTGCACAGGTGCAGGCTGAAGAATTGGATGCGCTCAATCAAGAACGGCGCTTTGTTGAAGAAGATATGCAAGCGGACGCTAAAGCTATTTTGCAGCAATTACACTTAGATGCTGATTTGCCTGTGGGGTTGTGTTTGTTTGATGAACATTGGCATCAAGGCGTGATAGGTATTTTGGCTTCGCGAGTCAAAGAGCAAGTACATCGCCCCGTGATTGTGTTTACCGTCAATACCGAAGACACCGACGAAATTAAAGGCTCTGCGCGTTCTATTGCGGGTGTGCATATTCGAGACGTGCTGGACGCGATTGCCACGGCACATCCGCAGGTCATCAACAAATTTGGGGGCCATGCGATGGCAGCAGGTTTGAGCTTACCGCGCCAACATTTAGAGACTTTTCAACAAGCCTTTGATCAAGAAGTGCGCAAACATGTGCAAGCTAAAGATTTACACGGCGTGATTTATAGCGATGGTGAATTGCCATTAGCGGATTTCAATCTGGGTTTTGCCGAAACACTGCGCAATGTTGTCCCTTGGGGGCAACATTTCCCTGAACCTATTTTTGACGGGGTGTTTGAAGTGTTGGAAAAGCGGATGTTAAAACAGCGGCATTTAAAAATGCTGCTCAAGCCATTAGACGGCGATATGCAGATAGACGCGATTGCTTTTAATACGCAGGATGGAGATTGGCCGACACCTGTAAAACAGGTACACATCGCCTATCGCCTAGATGTGAACCTGTTTCGAGGTTTTAAGAGCTTACAATTGATGGTACAGCATGTAGAGCCAATAGGATGAAACCATTGTTGACCTTACATTTTTTGCATAATACCCATGATATTGCGCACATAATGGCGGGTTTCTTTAATCTGTTGACAGCGGCCTTTTTGCACGGTGCCAGGGCCCGCATTGTAAGCACACAGTGCGGCTTCAATACTTTTATAGTTTTTAAGCTGCTTGGCTAAATAACGTGCTCCGCATGACAGATTTTTACGCGGATTACGTAAGTCCATTTTGTCCAAGTTGCATTCGAGCTTAGCGGTGGCGGGCATGATTTGCGCCAGTCCCACTGCGCCTTTATGAGAGACCACCGAGGCTCGCCAATTGGATTCTTGTTGTACCAAGGCGCGGAATAAAGACGGTTCTAAACCATGTAAATGGGCCTGCACATCAGCTAGTTTTTTGAAAGCTGATTTCGCACTGGCATTTTTCTCTTTAGCTTTTTCTTGGTAGGGCACAGACAGCGCGTAAAGCTCGATGGGATACACCATTAAAGATTTGCAAACCGTGCCTGACACCGCATCAGCACTGGGCGGTGTTTCTCGTTCATGCACTACATTCGTGAGCTTTTTGCCATATTTGTTGAAGATTTTATCAGGTTGACTGAGCAATTGAGCCAAGGCAGCCGGTTGTGCAGGAGATTTGCCTGAATTAAACAACGTATCGATCACCCCTTTTTTGATATGCGCCATTTCCTTTTTCAAAATGCTCTCGTTATAACTACACGCTCGCCCAACTTCTAAGGGGGTAAACTGCTGACGACGTTCAACACTGACTTTTGCTTCGCTTAATACCATACAAGGCGTGAGTAAACCATCACTCACACGTTGAGCCTCGGTGTATTCAACAATATGCAGCAAAGCAGTATGAAAATCTTCGATCTTTAAAATACCCGATTCAAATTGCGCTAATTCTGCTTTGAGCAATTCTTGTAGCGCTTTAACCTGGGTTTTGACGGTTAAATCAGCAAATAATTCTTCGCTATTGGCATACAAATGGAGTTTTTCGCTGATGGTTTCACAATAACGAATGGATTGTGAGGGTGATGGGGTTTGTACTGTTGTAGTAGCGGGTGGTGTTTCAGCACTGAAGCTATGGTGGCTGAGCGCTAATGCGGCGAACACAGCTAGCGTGTATTTAAACCCAGCGAGTAAGGGATGTGTATGTGCATTCATTGTAGATACCTCAAATGTCAGCAGAATTTAGCTATGTGACAAATTTTGACATGCGTCTTTTATGCCGTAGAATATAAGTAAATTATAATATAGTAATTATCTATTTTTTCAAGCTCTTGATTTTTTATAGGTCAGCCCGATCCTATATTGTCGATTTAGATTCAAACCTAGGTGATCCCCATGAGTGAAAGTCCTTTTATTGTCACCGTAACAGCGGAAAATTTTGCCCACGAAGTCCTGGAGGCTTCTCAACAAGTCCCCGTGTTGACTGATTTTTGGGCGGATTGGTGTGCCCCCTGTCAAATGCTAATGCCCGTGCTGGCTAAACTCGCCGACGAATATGCCGGAAAATTTATCCTGGCGAAGATTAATTCCGACGAACAACAGGATTTAAGCGCTCAATACGGTGTACGCAGCTTGCCCACCTTAAAATTGTTTCGTCATGGCGAAGAAGCTGATGAAATGATGGGCGCACAACCTGAATCTGCTTTGCGGGATTGGTTGGATGGCTATATTGAACGTCCCGGTGATAGTTTACGGGCGCAAGCACAAGCCTTAAGCCTCGCTGGAGAACATGAGCAAGCTTTGCAATGTATGCAGCAATTGAAACAAGAAGACTCCAGCTATCCACATTGGGATGAAGAATATGCACAATTATTAATTCAAGCGGGAGAATACGAACAAGCTGAATTGATATTGAAAGCTTTACCCGCCAATGTGCAAGCCGAACCCGCCATCCAACAATCTTTAGCGCGTTTGGGGTTTGCCAAAATATTAGAACAAGCACCGGATGCCCGTGCTTTAGAAACCACTTTAGCCACTGATGCCGATGATTTAAACGCCCGTTATCAACTCAGTGCACATCAAGTGTTACAAGAAAATTACACCGATGCTTTGGAAAACCTATTTTTCATTATGCGTAAAGATCGCAGTTTCAATGAAGATGCAGGACGCAAGGGTTTAGTCGCTATTTTTGAACTATTAGGCCATGATCCACTGGTGTCCCGTTATCGCAGTAAAATGTCATCTTTGCTGCATTAAAGCTTATTTCAGCCATTAATATTTAAAGGTTATGACTATGTTTGTAAAAGAAATGGATGCCTCAGAATTATCTGAGTTGTTGAATCAACAAACGGAATTAAGTTTGATTGATGTACGCACCCCGCCAGAAATTGCGGCGGGCATTATTCCCGGCACAGAAGCCATGCCGCTCACCACATTACCCATGCGTATGAGCGATATTCCTAAAGATAAACAGGTGGTATTTTATTGCCGCACGGGCGCGCGTTCGGCTCAAGCCTGTATGTTTCTAGCACAGCAAGGCTTTGATAATGTATACAATTTACGCGGTGGCATCGTCAGTTGGGCGAACAGTCAATTACCCATTGAATCAGGTAAACATTTAGTCGCCTAAGCATCCATTCAGCGCTTGAATTTAGAGTTAAGCGCTGAAAAACCGCCCTCGCTTCACACTTACATCGGATGTTTTATTAAACGCCACTTGGTTTGAAACTGCTAAAATGCTGCGGATTATTAAAAACAAGGAGAGCTGTATTATGTCTCGTTCCACAGATGTTTTTGCAGAAAAACTTATTGGGCGTTCCCCCGCTTTACAACAATTGATTAATTCCGCACAAATGGTGGCTGCGGCTGATGTCACGGTGCTCATTCAAGGTGAAAGTGGTACGGGCAAAGAATGCTTAGCCAGTGCGCTACACGCCGCCGGACGACGAGCTAAGCGACCCTTTGTCGCACTCAATTGTGCCGCTGTGCCGGAAGAATTATTTGAATCAGAACTGTTTGGGCATTGCAAAGGCGCGTTTACGGGTGCCCTGCAAGAGCGCCAGGGCTATATTGAAAAAGCCCACGGCGGTGTGTTGTTTTTAGATGAAATTGGCGAGTTGTCTTTGTCTGCTCAAGCTAAATTGCTGCGTTTTTTAGAAACACATAGCTATCAAAAAGTCGGCGAAGCCACGCCGCGTGAAGTGGATGTGCAGGTGTTGGCAGCGACGAACCGTGATTTATATGCCCAAGTAGACAGCGGGCATTTCCGCCAGGATTTGTTTTACCGCTTAAACGTGGTACCGCTGAATTTGCCCCCTTTGCGTGAACGGCAAGGCGATATGGCGGTATTGCTCAAACACTTCACTGCGCAATTAGCCGACAAACATCAATTATCCGCGCCCACCTACAACCGTGCAGCGATGAAAATGCTAAATGCTTATCGTTGGTCTGGCAATGTGCGCGAATTACGGAACTTCTGCGAAAGGATGCTGATTTTGTGTGCAGGACGAGAGATTGATATTCACAATTTACCGCCAGAAATACGCGGCATGTCCCCTGCCAGCTCATCCAGCGATACCTTTCGTTTACCCGCTCAGGGTATTGATTTTCAAAGCCTAGAAGCGGATTTACTCCAACAAGCTTTGGACTTAGCACAAGGCAATCGCAGCCAAGCCGCACGCTTGCTGGGCTTAAGCCGTGACACTTTTTTGTATCGCTTGCAGAAAAAATAATCCTTCATACGCCGTGTAACCCCTGGTATTGCCTATCTCATGACACCCTATCTCGATTGGTCTTTTTATCAAGACGCAGGCACGGGCGATGCCTATGCCGACATTCCTCAAACAGGCGGCGATTTCGCTAAAGCCGTGGCGGTTTGCATCAAAAGTGGCTTGTGCGAAACCGAACGCAGAGGCGTGATGTGTCCGAGCTTTCGCGTGGCTCAAGAGCGCGATCTATCCACGGGTGGGCGCGTGCGTTTGCTCAAACAAGCTTTAAACGGAGAACTCGGTACACTGCCGTTTACCGATCAAGCGCTGGCGAAAACTATGGAGCTGTGCGTCGGCTGCAAAGGTTGTAAGCGTGAATGTGAAAATGCAGTCGATATGGCGATGATTAAAATCGAATATTTAGCCCAACGTCAGGCGATTGAAGGGATGTCCTGGCGCACACGATTTTTCGGGCAACTGGCGGATGTGTTTCAACGCTGGCCTCTATTGAAAAAAGTCCCAGCACTGCATAATAGCTTTACCAGCTTCGCTTGGCTTAATGAACGCCTCTTAGGTATCAGTCGTCAGGCACACTTGCCTGAACCCGCTCAACACGCTTTTCAACGCCCCTCTTCATCACTCGACAGCGATGCCACAGAACCACGAGAAGTGGTGCTATTATTGGATACCTTCACCCGCCAATTTCATCCTGATAATGCCTACGCGGCGATACAAGTGTTAGAAACCGCAGGTTATCGGGTGTATATCAGCGAAGCCGCTCCCGAAGACAAACAGGTCTTGTGCTGTGGGCGCACACAACTGGCGCACGGCTTAGTGAAAGAAGCGAAGCAACACGCCCAACAAATGCTAGACGTGTTAGCTCCGCATGTAGACGCTGGACGCACTATTATCGGTTTAGAACCCGCGTGCTTACTGGCGGTGCGCGATGATTATCGCTTTTTAGGGTTGGGCGAAAGAGCCGACAAAGTGGCGGCAAAAGCCGTGTTGTTTGAAGAATTCATCGCCAAAGAAACGGCGGCGAAGCGCTTTAAACTCACCTTTCAATCATTGCCTGCTACCGTCTTAGTGCATGGGCATTGCCATCAAAAGGCCGTCGGCGCGATGAAATCCATGCGCAAAGTCTTAAAACAAATCCCCGATCTTAAATTCGAGTTTATTGAAGCCAGTTGCTGCGGCATGGCGGGAAGTTTTGGCATTGAAGCCGAACATGCCCAGATGGGACAGGCCATGGCAGAACTAAGCTTATTACCCGCTCTGCGAGCGCAGCCTGATGCCACTGTCGTCGCTAACGGGTTTTCCTGCCAGCATCAAATCCGCCAAGGCAGCGAGCATCAACCTCTGCATATTGCGGTGTTATTACGCGACGCTTTGCTATCAGCGGAGGCTCAAGCATGACCGACACCGCTACCATTCTTCGCCTTGCCGTTGCCAGCAAAGAAGGCCAAGCGATTAGCGAACATTTTGGACATGCTAAAACTTTCTTGATTTATGAATTCCGCGAGAGTCATTTGCATTTTTTAGAGCAACGACAAGTCGAACATTATTGTCTGGGACACACTTCTAGCAAAACCGCGATGGCGGGCATTTTAGAAGCCTTAAAAGACTGCACCGCAGTGTTTGTCGCCAAAATTGGCGACGGGCCGCAGCAAAAATTAAAGGCCATGAATGTGGCAGCGGTCTCTGATTACGCTTGGGAAGACATCGAGCCATCATTGCTGGATTACGTACAAAAACAGGCGCAAATATGAGTCAAGAAGAGGTACACATCGCTGTCCACGCTTGGGTGCAAGCGCATCCGCTGAACCCCGAACACATTGATTGCAGCACGGCTGTGATGCTGAAAATTTTGGATGGCAAATGTAAAATGGATGCCTCTAGCAAGCTCATCATGGCAGCGCTATACCACGCGGTGAAATCTCAAACAGGCATTAAACTGGGCGCGGACATGCACCGATTGATTGCACAAGCTGGAACACAGCCGCCTAGCGAGCTTAAAAACGTGATTTATGAACACCGCGTCCTGGCTGAAACCATGATTTCCAGACCCGTGATGAAAGCCTTCAAAGCCCTGCTACGCGAGCAAGGTTTGTTTGATATTGCAGAAAAACCCATTGTTTGAATCCTTAGAGCCTATATGAAAACGGGATCATCGGCTGCAAACCCGCCTCAAAATGGCACATTTTCGCTTTGATTCCCCATCTTCGTATAGGCTCTTATATTTTATGTTACTTCAGGTTCCCCTATGCCCTTTCAAGACGAATCTAGTCTTATCATTATCATTCCCGCAAAAAATGAAGCTGTTTCAGTCGCCCAAGTGATTGCCGATATCCGTATGCACTTTGGCGGTACGATTTTAGTCGTCAATGATGCCAGCACTGATGATACGGAAAACATTGCTCGTGCCGCAGGTGCGCATGTGATCAATTTGAGCTTTTCTTTGGGCGCTTGGGGGGCGATGCAAACAGGCTTACGCTATGCTGAGCAACAGGGCTATCAGATCGCCATCACCATGGATGCCGATGGACAGCACCGTGCGGATACTTTATTGAACTTGGTGTTACCCATGGAAGCGCAAGAAGCGGATGTGGTGATTGGTGCTTTTACGGAACGCGGCAGCCCCGCACGGCAATTTGCTTGGGGCTTTTTTCGCCTACTATCAGGCATTACACAGGAAGACCTCACGTCTGGTTTGCGAGCTTATAACCATCAGGCGATTGCATTACTGGCTTCCAGCCATGCAACATTGCTGGATTATCAAGATTTAGGCGTGCTATTGTTACTGCACTCAGAAAAACTACGCATTCTGGAAACACCGATTGCAATGCGTCTTAGAACTGATGGTAAATCACGGATTTTTAGTTCTTGGTGGGCAGTCGGTAAATACATGCTGTATACCACCACGCTGTGTATCGCACGCGGCTCGCGTCTGCCCATTATCAAACGTCGTCAAGGCTTATGATGAGTTATCAACTGACTTCTGCTTTTTTAGGTTTGTCCATTGCGGGCATGATTATCCTTCTGATTCGCCGCGATCATTTACACACCTATCATGCAGGTTGGTGGTTATTACTGGCCTTTTTAGTCGCATTGCTGGGTATTTTTCCTAAAATCATTGATACCTTAGCCATCTATTTGAATATTAATTACCCCCCCACTTTATTGTTTGCGGGCGGCATGGGCATTTTGTTAGTCAAAGTATTAACCATGGATATTCAACAATCCCAACAAGAACGTAAAATCCGACGTATGGCACAGCGCATGGCTTTGTTAGAAGATGAACTACAGGAATATAAGAAACACCATGTATCAAAATAAAAAACTATCCAGTGTTGCTGAGATATTAGTCTCTCCTACTGCATTGTTAGTGATATTGTTTTGTTATTTTTTGGGTAATGTTTTCTTTACTTGGCAACAAACGGTTTGGAGCACTATTGATGAAATGAATCATTATGATTACATTGATAATTTAAGCTCAAATACACTGCCCCACCCTGCTAAAGACCTTACCAATTATTCTTTTAGTTTATTAACTCTAGATCATCTATCTTGGGCACGACCTGACAACTTTGATAACACACGTCAAACGGTAGGACTGGCAGGAAAATCTTATGAAGCACACCAACCTCCTGTCTATTATTTCGTACTGTCCATCCCTAATAGAATATTGAAATATTTTCAGGTTGCACCAGAAATTCAAATCAGTGTATTGCGCACTCTAAATGCTGTGTTTTTTTTCATGTCTGCGTTGCTATGCATTTTAATTTTTCAACAATTATCCATTGCAACGCAAGATAAAATCCCCGCTCAATTAGGCTATTTTTTTGCATTTTTTATTATTATTTTCTCCTTACCTTTGCATTATCACATTAGCAATGATCAATTCTCATCATTGATGAGCCACATTACACTTTTATATGCCATAAAATTTTATAATACAAATAAGCTACTGCATTTTTTTATATTAAGCCTGACAGCCATGCTGTTATTTTTTACAAAATATAGCAGTGCTTATGTT
>JADGEH010000134.1 GCA_016744475.1 Thiotrichales bacterium
TTTTTGGTCAGGTTTTCCGCTTTTTTTCATTAAATAGCCCGCTATTCGTCTTAAAAAACCGAAAAACCTGCCTCAAAATAGCAAATTTTCGCTTCGATTCCCCATCTTCGTATAGGCTCTAAAAATCGCCCGGATCACATAGACTTGTCCAGGATTAAAGGAATGCTTAGATTACCGTGTTTATGCTGCACTGGGTCAGGTCTAAAACCTTTTATTTATTAATCTGTTGTGATTTCAATGTTAATGCTTAAACAAAGCGAGTGCTTGTAAACAGGCGCGTTTATGGGCTTCGCCTTGTTCTGGGGGGCGCTCAAAACCGGGCATACGCAGGCCATAATGCAGATTTTGTGCATCTGCGAGTAAAATCCAGCGACATAATTGTGATAATGCGGCTTCCGTCCCTTGGTGGTTTACATCATGCCAATTGAACCATAGGCTGGTGAGTCCTTCTTCTCCACCAAATTGCTTGATTCGCCAACCTTGCTCGCGGGCTACGACTTTCCAATCCACATGACGGGGCGAATCGCCCGGATGGTAATCCCGATAGCCGACAAAATCATCACCGCGTTGACCTTTTTCATGGCTTTGCTGCTCGTGTTCGGGCAACCCTTGAGGCACAGGTAATTCTCCGGCGGGATGTGGGTAAACTATTGCTTGGATATGTGAAAAATCCAGATACGTCCAAGCATGGAATAGGCTCAGTGGGAATTCAGTGCTGAGATTTAAGCGCTGTAGGGAGAGATGTCCACGTTGCTGAGCTTTAATGGGAAAAAATAAGCAATGCAATTGATTTTCTTCCACATCACAGAGCATCGACTGAGTGGGCTTGTGGCGTTTGGGGTGAAGACGGAAATTCAGTGCATACCGCTTAGGTTGCTGTTGATTATCCAGCCATAAAGGAAAACAGCATTCTTCACCTGCAAACACGGGTTCAGGGGGGGCGGGTTCAATCTGTAAGCCCGACAGATTGCGGTAAGTATGCAAAATAGACACTAAAGTCATCGCTGCTAACGAGAAGGTCAACATAAACCCCATACTATTACTATAGTTAATGGAGCCTAGTAACATGACAAACAAAAACAGGCCAAACAACACGCCATGGCGTGAAGGAATAATATAAATAGTGCGTAATTTTAATGTGATACGAGTGTGTTCTGGCATCATAAATGCTGATTATTTAGGCTTAGTCTATATAGAAGTTGTTTGGTCAATATAAATCGACGGCGGTCAAGCTGAGTGTGACCTTCTTATCTTAAGATTTTCGTGACGCCAGTCATTATCTGCTTCAAATCCTGACATCATCTAGCTCAAATCAGCTTCACTTCGTAACAACTTCTATTAAGTAGATCGTTTAATAAGATATTTGAGTGTCGAATTGTCTTAAAGCCTGCATTTTATCGCATGTGCTTTAAACTGTCGCCATTTCCAAATAGATGATGGGTCTAGGCTCTATTGACATTTGGAAGCGGGTGGTTTTTTGTCCCACAACGTGCTGACGGCATTGTTTTTTCTACCTGTGAAATGTGTGTGCCTTGTCAGCTCAAAAATGTCACTAAAAATCTAACCAGCTCCAAATATCAATAGAGCCTAGCTATTTGATAAGGGTTTTAACATCAACAGGTTTGTCTGGGTTTAAGAGCTATAACGAAAAATCATGGCAGAATCATCAGTTTTTCGTTTATCTTAAGCTCGATTTAATTCAAGTGTCTTAGAACCTATACGAAGATGGGAATCGAAGCGAACATTCGCCATTTTGAGGCAGGATTTTCAGTTTTTTAAGGCGAATAGTGCGCGTGTGTTGATAAAAAACGGAAAACCTGACCAAAAGGACGGGTTTGCAGCCGATTATCCCGTTTTCGTATAGGCTCTTAACATTGAGTGCCGATTTAGCACTTAGTGCCATCCTAGGCATGTGATATAATCGATGCTAATCGTGTCGCTTTTTTATATGTTTTTGTTATTCATATAAAGATTTGTAGATAAGCATCAGACAAGCGTCTTTTTAGTTTATTATTGAGATTGTCAGTCAGGGGGATGTCATGAAAAAGTTTTGGCTTACACTAAGTTGTTCTGCGGTGTTATGTTTTTCATCAGTACAGGCCGCACAGCCAACAGATATTAATTATTGTGCTCGAGGTACAACCGCTTTGGGAGTGAAATACTCCACTTACACAGTGCGTTGTTCGGATGGCAAAAAGCGTGAAATCACCTCATGGAATCGTCGCAAAAAATGGTGTGTAGGCACTTCTCGTCGCTGCACTAATGATCAACTAAAAGCGGCTAAAATGGCTTGTCGTCAGAAAAAATAATCGCCACGGTTATTGTCTTGATTAATCGAAATTTTTTGTTTGTAATTGTTCGCCGTCACTTGTGATTAAACCTGCGGGTGGCATTTTTTTGAACTGACTAAGGAATGATGAAGCATCATGAGGATAGCACAGAGGAAACTACTCGTTTGTTTATTGACTTGCAGCGCACTCCTGTTCAGCAGCGCAGGTTTTGCCGCAACGCCCAAAGACATTAAATACGCTTCCAAGGGGGAAGCCACCTTTGGCGGCAAGTATTACATCTATAATGTACGCTGCTCCGATGGTAAAACCCGTAAAATCTCTTCTTGGGAGAAACGTAAAAAATGGTGTGTGGGCACCAAAAAGAAAAATTGCAGTAATGATCAACTCAAAACTGCAAAACGGGCTTGTAACTAAAACCACTTCTGTGCTGGAACGCTCATTATTCATGACCCAATCCCATCGCCCAGCCGCAACGCAAAATCCCCGTCAGGTGTTATAAACTGACGGGGATTTTGTTTTTCAAGACACGATTTAGGTTTTTTAAGTATTAGACTTGTTGCAAGGGGTATTCAACACCGCTTGCACCACAGCTTGATCGCTAAAAGGTAAACGTTGTTGGCCCATTAATTGATAATCCTCATGGCCTTTGCCAGCGATTAACACCACATCTTGTGCTTTGGCTGCGGTGATGCCGCATTCCAAAGCCTGATGACGATCCGGTATAACGCGCACGCGCTCTGGCTGCTGCATCCCTTGCAAAATCGCTTGTAAAATCTGCTCAGGGTCTTCGTAGCGAGGATTGTCATTCGTCAAAATCACCCTATCCGCCCATTGCTCCGCTATCGCACCCATCAACGGGCGCTTGCCTTGATCTCGATCACCTCCGCAACCAAACACACAGCACAATTGCCCCTGACAATGCGGGCGTACAGCGCGTAAGGCTTGTTCTAAAGCATCGGGCGTGTGCGCGTAATCAACCACGACCGTAGGGCGTTGTGCTTGATGAAACACTTCCATGCGCCCCGACACAGGCTGAATCTGAGATAAACCCCGCAAAGCCTCATCCAAAGGCATGTCCAAGCTGAGTAAGGTGCCTAAAGCAGCTAACAAATTGCTGATATTAAAGCTTCCCAATAAAGCCGTGAGCAATTCGCCATCGCCTTGCGGGGTGTGTATCTGCAAACGATAACCTTGCGGCAAGGTGTGCTGTTGCAGCACATAGATGTCGGCTTGGGTGTCGCTGAGACTATAAGTCAGCACGGGGGCTGCGAGTTTGGATTGCAATAGCTCTCGCCCAAAAGCATCATCCCAATTCAACACCGCAGCATTCAGTGTAGACCAATGAAACAAGCGAGCTTTAGCAGCGGCATATGCGGCGAGCGTGCCGTGATAATCCAGATGATCACGACTGAGATTACTCAGCACTGCGACGTTAAATTCTACATCAGCTACGCGTCCTTGATCGAGCGCATGGGATGAGACTTCCATCGCCACAGATGACACGCCTTGGGCGCGTAAATCCGCCAATAATGCCTGCATACGCAACGCATCGGGCGTGGTATGCGAGGCGGTGTGCAAGTGTCCATACACACCATAGCCGATAGTGCCAATAAATCCGCTGGGCTGTGGTAAACATTGCGCGAGAAAATGCGCAATAGAGGTTTTACCGTTGGTGCCTGTCACACCAACCAAGGTTTGATGACGACTGGGATGACCATAAAAACGTGCCGCCAAAGCACCTAATTGTTGACTTAATTCCGGCACGCCGATGCAAGGCACGTTTTGTCGCCATTCAATAGTCTCATCGGCCTGTTCCACCAACACAGCCGCTGCACCTTGTTGCAGGGCGGTGTGAATAAAGTCGCGCCCATGCACTTGCAAGCCCTGGCAAGCAAAAAATACATCACCGTTTTGCACCGCTCGACTATCTAAAGTGAGGTGTCGTACAGGGCGATCATCAGCAGCAGGAATGGGTAATAAATGACTCAGTTTTTTCACGTTAATGGTTTTTGTAAAGTGATGGGTTAGGCTTGCCTCAATCCAATTTATACCTGTATCTACGGTAAGATGGCGAAATCCTGAGTCAAACATGACACAATGTTTAATAAACTGGTTGCAAGGGATATTCATCGACTGTAAAAGCGTAGATTTCGGCCTGTTTTTCCGCTTTTTATCAACAAGTAGCCTGCTATTCGCCTCAAAAAGCCGAAAAAGCCGCTTCGCTACGATGCCTACCCCTCACAACCAGTCTAATGACAGTGTATACGAAGTCATACGTATTTCGTGATATGAGCGATGTGTTTTTCAGGAGCCCTGTATGAGTCAACTTAAAATTTATGAGGAAGATGATCCTAGTCACTGCGAAGTTTTAGAAGACTTTGCAGAGATAACGGCTTGTTTATCAGCTCAAGGTCTGCGTTTTGAACGTTGGGAGGCTCACCAGCCTTTGCAGGATGACAGCTCGCCAGCAGATATTATTGCGGCTTATCAAGCCCCTGTCGATCAGCTGATGCAAGAGGGTGGATTTCAATCGGTGGATGTAGTGAGTTTGACCGCCGAACATCCCGATAAAGCCGAGTTGCGTGCCAAGTTTCTCAGCGAACACACGCACAGCGAAGATGAAATACGCTTTTTTGTGGATGGTTGTGGTTTGTTTTATATTCATGCCCATCATAAAGTGTATGCGCTGCTGTGCGAAAAAGGTGATTTGCTCAATGTACCTGCTGGCACTCAACACTGGTTTGACATGGGTTCGCAACCCTTTTTTAAGTGTATTCGTTTATTTACCAGCCCTGAAGGTTGGGCGGCTGATTTAACGGGCAGCGAGATAGCTCAACGTTTCCCCACATTGGATGAATGCTCATGATTAATACTATTTTGACGGATATTGAGGGAACAACGACTTCTATTGCTTTTGTGCATGAAGTGTTATTTCCTTATGCACGCAAGCATTTGCCGGAATTTATCCGTAGTCATCAGAATAATGATGAAGTAAAGCAATGGTTGGGTGTCACCCGTGCCGACAGTGGACAACCTGGATTAAACCTGGAAGAGACTATCGCACTGTTGCTGCAATGGATGGCTGAAGATCGCAAATCCACCCCTTTGAAAGCATTACAAGGCTTGTTATGGAAACAAGGTTATGACCAAGCGGATTATCAAGGTCATGTTTATCAGGATGCAGCACAAGCCCTGCAAGCCTGGCAACAACAAGGTCTGAGCTTATATGTGTTTTCGTCAGGTTCAGTCGCGGCGCAAAAGCTATTATTTTCATCCACGCCTTATGGCGATATGACACCCTTATTTAAAGGCTATTTTGATACAGGTACAGGTGCTAAGAAAAAACCAGATTCGTATACCCGTATCGCTAAAGCCATCGGGCAAGACGCTGAAAAAATTCTGTTTTTATCGGATATAACCGAAGAATTGGACGCTGCCGCAATGGCAGGAATGCTGACTTGTCGTTTGGTGCGCGATGGTGAGATGGAACTGGGGTATGCACATCCGCAAGTGCGCAGTTTTGCTGATGTGCGTTTAAATCCTGATTCTGTGGTGCAAATATTTAACGACCCCAGTATGTTAAAAGCGCCCCTGACGTAAACAGCATGACACCAACGGACAAGGACAGTTCAGACAGGTATAGACTTGTCCCGATTTAAGACACCGCAAAGCAGCAGATATTGGCGGGTTTTCCCACTACTTTTGCTTTTGCGTAAACATCCAGTAAAAACCTAAACAAGGAGATCACATGCCTTATGACAAGATTCAGATTCCAGCGGATGCTATAGCTATCACCGCGAATCCTGATTTTAGTTTGAATGTACCCGACAACCCTATTGTGCCTTTTATTGAAGGTGATGGGATCGGCATTGACGTGACCCCGGTGATGCGCCGCGTGGTCGATTCAGCCGTAAAAAAAGCCTATGGTGGCAAACGCCGCATTGCTTGGATGGAAATCTACGCAGGCGAAAAAGCGGTTAAATTATACGGTGGCGATCAGTGGTTACCTGAAGAAACCCTAGAAGCCATGCGCAAATATGTTGTCAGCATCAAAGGGCCTTTAACCACGCCCATCGGTGGCGGTATTCGTTCATTAAACGTGGCGATTCGTCAAGAAATGGATTTATACGCTTGTGTACGTCCGATTCAATACTTCCCAGGTACGCCTTCGCCGCTGAAAGACTCAGGCTCCACAAATATGGTGATTTTCCGGGAGAACACGGAAGACATCTATGCAGGTATCGAATGGGAAGCCTTATCTGACGACGCGAAAAAAATCATTGCCTTCTTGCAAAAAGAAATGGGCGTGACACAAATTCGCTTCCCCAGCACCTCCGGCATCGGCATTAAACCCGTGTCTCGTGAAGGTTCTAAACGTCTCATTCTCAAAGCCATTCAATACGCCATTGATAATGATCGCAGTTCTGTCACCTTGGTACACAAGGGTAACATCATGAAGTTCACCGAAGGTGCCTTCCGTACCTGGGGTTATGAACTGGCTAAAGCCCGCTTTGGTGCGGTAGAAATTGATGGCGGGCCTTGGTGTGTGTTGAAAAATCCCAATACCGGTCGTGACATTATTATCAAAGACGTGATCGCTGATAACTTCTTGCAACAAATCCTGCTACGTCCTAAAGAATATGACGTGATTGCGACGTTGAACTTAAACGGCGATTACATTTCTGATGCGTTGGCGGCTCAAGTCGGCGGTATTGGTATCGCACCGGGTGCTAACATTGCAGACGCTATTGCTGTATTTGAAGCCACTCATGGAACGGCCCCTAAATATGCGGGTAAAAACCGTGTAAATCCAGGCTCCATTATTTTGTCAGCGAAAATGATGCTGCGTTATATGGGCTGGGATGAAGCAGCCGATTTAATCTTCAAAGGCGTTGCAGGAGCGATTGCTGCCAAAACAGTCACCTATGACTTAGCCAAAGTGCGTGCTGGGATTATCAGCCAGGTGCAAAAAGCTGAAGACACCAATAAAGCCGCAAAAGTAGCTAAAGAAGTGGAGCAAATGATTCCTGGAGCGACTTTAGTCAGTTGTTCAGGTTTTGGTGATGCAGTAATTCAACACATGAATGACTAAGGAATAAAAATTTAATCACTTCAGTGATTGAGTTTTTCTATGTTGTTGAAAGAATCGGCGATGGCAAATGTGCATTTTGCATATAAATCCATCGCCGATTTTTTTTGCTGTTTTTAGCCAAAATCCTTTCCTTTCTCAATAGGAAATAAAGCTATCATGCTCAGTCCTCATATATTTGTCGCCGGTGTTGTCCTGGCGTTATTAGGATTATATTTACTCTTGCGCTTGCATCAATGGCAACACAATCTTCATAAATTGCGACAAACAGAGCTATTCACACCCTCTGAATTACAAGACCTTTATCAACGCTCACAGCTTGTACAAAACACATCATTACGTCTTCCTATTGCCTGTTATGGCAAGATAGCCGCCAAAGATTTACCCACCACACCTTATCTACAAATACCCGCAGCGGCTTTTTATACCCGCATTTATCGGATGTCTAGTCGCCACCAAGCCTTAAGCAAACATCTAGTATATGAAAAACAACATCATCAGGATTTTTATTTAGCCGATGAAGAGCAAACAGTATGGGTTAAAGCCGGAGATTTAGCTTCATGTCCTATTGAATCTTTACACTTACATGATCAGCATTTTCAAGAAGAAAAACCCCAGCAACCCCTGTTTCCTTTACCCGTTGATCAGAGGAAAACTCAAGGCTTTGAAGTAGAAGAACAGGCTTTAGCGGAAGACGATAAGATTTATGTCTACGGTGAATTACATAATAGGCATGAACAATTATGTATTGCAGCTCCTTTAAAGGGCGGTCAACTCATTGTGAGTCGTTTACCTTTGCAAGAATTGCTCAAGCAATTTCAACGCAATAAACTCGATGATCTGCATAGCGGAGTGTTCTTAGTGATTTTAGGTTGTGCAGGTATTGCACAAAGCTTGTTTCCCGATGTTTTTGGTTTACCCGATGATTTCCCACCGAATGTTTTGTTATTTTTCACCGCCATTGTGTTTTTACTACTTAACATGGCTGCTCGTGTGGGATTTTTTTATACAACAGCAAATAAACAAAATAAGAGCTTGTGGTTAAGCATCGGATTACTGTTGATGAGTTTTTATGCTTAAGGCTGTGCTGGAACAAGAATAAGTATCAGCAAGAAAGGGAGATAAAGATATAGGGGATAACACCGCCTAGAACGATATTACCCCTTGCAAGCTATTAATTTATATTGGCTAGACCTTCCAACTCAGAAAATTTTCCAATAAAGCCAAGCCCGCATGTTGGCTTTTTTCTGGATGAAATTGCACGGCAAAAACATTGTCATAGGCTACGGCTGAAGTGAAGGGATCAGGATAAGGCGTAGTGGCTGCAATGTGGGCAGGATTATCGGGAGCCGCATAATAGCTGTGTACAAAATAAAAACGGCTATTGTTTTCGATGCCTTCCCACAGGGGATGCGCTTGTTGTTGCTGGACTTGATTCCAGCCCATGTGGGGGATTTTTAAATACGCTTGGGTATTAGGATCACGCTGCTGCTCTGCAAAATGCTGCACATGACCTGGCACTGTGCCAAAGCCCTGGGTGCCACCACTTTCTTCACTGGATTCCAGCAAAGTTTGCAAGCCTAAACAAATGCCTAAAAAGGGTTTTTTCTCCAAGCAATGCAAAATAATGTCATGCAAGCCCGTGTCATGCAGCAATTGCATACAGTTGCCTATCGCACCTTGTCCAGGAAAGACCACTTTATCAGCCGCATAAATGGACTCCGCTTGACGGCTGACTACCACTTGCCAATCTTTTCCCGCTACATGCTCTAGCGCACGACTGACAGAACGTAAATTACTCATGCCGTAATCAATAATGGCAACGGTTTTCATGCTTACAGACTTCCTTTAGTAGAGGGGGTGATGCCTTGCATACGTGGGTCTGGCGTGAGCGCCATGCGTAAAGCGCGTCCAAAAGCTTTGAACACTGTTTCAATAATATGGTGGGCATTTTGTCCACGCAGGCTGTCAATATGCAGTGTGACTTGCGCATGATTAACAAAGCCTTGAAAAAATTCATGAAACAAGTCCACATCAAAGCTGCCAATATGGCTACGCGGAAAATCCACATGGAATTCCAAACCGGGACGACCCGAAAAATCAATCACGACTCTGGATAAGGCTTCATCTAAAGGCACATAAGCATGACCATAGCGGGTGATGCCTTTTTTATCGCAGGCGGCTTGTGCAAAGGCTTGTCCTAGTGCGATGCCTATATCTTCAACCGTATGATGATCATCAATATGTTGGTCGCCTTTGGCCTGGATATTTAAATCAATCACGCCATGACGAGCGATTTGTTCCAGCATGTGTTCTAAAAAAGGCACGCCCGTGTCAAATTGAGATTGACCGTTGCCATCCAAATTGAGTTTGACCGTGATTTGAGTTTCTAGGGTATTGCGTTCAATGTGCGCTTGACGTTCAGTCATTATTTAGGCTCTTTAGATTGAAGTGATGCGGGGGACGCTTCAATATTGGGTTCTTCTGGAGCTACATCCGCCTTGATGTCTTCAGGCTCAGGTGCGGGTGGGCGACGGCTTTTATGTGAACGTGATTTGCGGGAGGCTTGATTAAAATCATCTAATTCGGAGCGGACTAAGGCGCGAACAAAGACTTCATCACGTTTACCAATTTTATTAGCTCCTAGCACTTGTCGATAAGTCGCCGAAAAAGGTAAGGCCGGAATGCAGATTAAGGTGCCCAAAAACACTAATAAGCCGACCATGGTGTAGAGTGTCATTTGTTCCAAGCCACCGCCTTCTAAGGGCGCTTTTAAGCCCAAATACACGGGCAGTTGTGTGTCTTGGATAAATTCAAAAAATAGCGGGTACCAACTGGGCATAAAATAGGCCGCTGCTGCACAGCCTAATGCTGCACCAATAATGAGTAAATCAGCCAATAAGCTGATGATAACAAACATTAAAAAAATACCAAAAAAAGCGATCAGAGCCAGAATCCAGGGAGCATCCATCATGTTTTCCTATATTTGAGTCAACAAGCTCGTTTTATCGCAGATGAGTCATGAAATTGCAACTAAAACTACACAGGCCGTTAGGGCAATCGCATTAAATAGGTATGGACATACAGACCAAATAATGGCGATACATGGGCTTTTAGGAGAAAGCCCATGAACCCCACAGAACAACCAGAACCAACAGCCTCAATCATAGCCCACTTTTCCTCAATTCCAGACCCACGTATTGAGCGCGGCAAAAAACATCAGTTAATTGATATATTTTCATAACTTTGTGCGCTGTCATCTTAGGGGCGGATAATGGGGTATCCGTTTCAGAGTACAGCCAGTCCAAAGCTGAATGGCTCACCAAAATATTAGGCTTAGAGAATGGTATTCCATATCATGATACTTTCGGCAATGTGTTTTCAGTCATAGATACCGAGCCATTGAGTGCTTGCTTCAGTCGTTGGGTTGCTGATTTAAGTACGCTGACTGTTGGCGAAATCATTGCCATCGATGGTAAGTGCCTACGCGGGAGCTTAGATAGCGCATCAAATAAATCTGCCATTGACAGGGTGAGCGCTTGGGCCAGTCAGAACCCGCTAGTTCTAGGACAACAGAGCGTTGGAGATCAATCAAATGACATCACTGCTATTCCTAAGTTGTTGGAACAACTCGATATGACAGGCCGTGTTGTGACGCTTGATGCGATGGGATGCCAAACAGAGATGGCTAAAGACATTTGTGAACGAAATGCAGATTACGTTTTGAGCTTAAAAGGTCATCAGGGTACGCTGCATGAGGATGTTAAAACATTTTTTGAAGCTCAAAGCACATCACCTCCAGTGGCTTATGAAAGCTATGATGGGGAACATGGACGCTACGAAAAGAGGCGCATTCGAGCTTCTTCCAGCATTGATTGAGTCACTGAACGCCATCCTAAATGGGTGGGATTAAATAGTATTATCGCGGTGACTGCTGAGCGCGAAACAAACAATAAAATCACACAAGAAACTCATTAGTTTTCAACCAACAAGACATTAAGAGGTATGAGATGGTTTTTGCCCCCATTCTGCAAAAGTTTAGTGATAAAAGTCCCGTCACAGTCATGGTTCAAGGCTTATTAGAACATCTACTCCATAAAGAAAAAATAGATGCCTGGTTTGGACATGTGAGTGAAGTTCAATATACAAAAAATACTGTTTTCTTCGCTGGTGTCTATCATGTTAGAAGTGGTCTATCGGGTGAGAAAAAACGTCTGTTCAGCGTATTTAAATTCAAATGTAGAAACCACTCGTCAAGCGGTATACGACAAGCTGAAAAATGTAGAATTTAAAACCAGTCAAGAACTCGTGCGTCACATAGGTTCAGAATCAGAATTAATGGTCCGAGACATGAAGGCTACACAGCCCCCTTATTAGCAGGTTTTAGAACAAAATTCTTGGATGTAAACTGTATTGAAGCGACAGAAAAAAGGCTTAAAGTTTTAAGAAATACTCAGGCAGGTGCATTGCCCGGTCAATCGTGAGTGGTATTTGAACAAGAGTCTGGGATTATTAGTGATGTATTTCCTTGTGAAGATGGGCATGCACAGGAACGTTCATTATTATCTTCGGTATTAGAAACAGTTAAAAAAGATGATTCATGGTGTGCTGACAGGCATTTCTGCACCTTAAATATCTTATTTAAAATACAAGGTAAAACAGCTTTTTTTGTCATTCGACAACAGGCAAGAATGCCATTTATCCCATTATCTGAAAAGGTATTTGTTGGGGAATCTGATGCAGGTCAAGTTTACGAACACAGCATACGCTTAAGCTTTGAAGGAAAAGAGATGGAGGCACGTAGAATTATTGTAGAGTCAAAGAAATACACTCGAAATGGAGACAAAGAACGCTGTGTTTTAACGAATATAAAAGAAGAAGCTGATGCACTGACTATTGCTCATATATATAGCCAACGCTGGACTATTGAAACGGCCTTTCAAAAACTCGAAAAA
>JADGEH010000022.1:0-20005 GCA_016744475.1 Thiotrichales bacterium
CCTCATTGATTAAGTCATCAAGCGTCATTCTTTAATCCCATGTAATAATAAATCGAATATATATTATAATAATTTTTTAGTTTTAAGTGGTCGTATGTTTGAAGAATTATCTCTATATTACAGATTAAAAATGGAGATGGGGGTTTATAATTACCATGCAAAAAATTAAAGTTTAGTTGGCGTATTAGAATTCAATAAAGATTATAAAATACGCGCCAAACCAAAAACGGAAAAAGCAAAAAAACTAAAGAATTTAATCCCCTACACTGTTGTAAATTTCATTATAAAAACTTAGAATAAAACTGCATTTTTTACTGCTTTCATGCTGTATTTTATATCAACTTAGCTTTGCTTAACAACGAGGAAACAAAAAAATGAAAACAATTTTAGTAACTGGATTTGAACCTTTTGGCGGTAGTGATATTAATGCCTCTTGGGAAAGCGTGAAAGACCTGAATGGCATTACAGTAGGTGATGCTAAGGTTTATGTGTGGAAATTACCCGTTATTTGGGATGGAACGGCTGAAGTCCTACAAGGTTTGATTGATGCGTATAAACCTGAACTTGTGATTAATGTGGGGGAAGATGATGGTGCCAAGGAACTGCATTTAGAAAAACTGGCTAATAATGCAACAGATGATTTAGCTGATAATATGGGCAAGAAAGCTAATCACTCATGGATTATTAAGGGTGGGCCTGACAAATTTGAAAACCAAATGGGTATCGACAAAATCCATGATCAATTAAAAAAGGATGGTTTTGATAATCAAATTTCTACAGGAATTGGTGAGTATTTATGTAATTATGTCAGTTACAATAGCTACTATTATTTAAGTAAAAAACATCCAAATACTCCGACGATGTTTATTCATGTACCAACAGTGGATTCTAAAACATATCCAAAGTTGAAAATATATTCTAAAGCGATTCGGAAAGTGATAGAGCTTGCAGTGAATTAAATGCATGACTCGTTCTACTTTGTCACAAGCGGCGCGGAGAGTCATTGGGTTTCAGAAAAGAAATCCAAAACTGCTCGCACATTGGTAACAGATGAATAAGGTTGAATGATAAGAGCCGAATGAAGCGAGGGTTTCACGTTCGGTTCTGTGAGAGCCTCAAGGGGAAGTGCCTTGGGGCTACTCGACCATCTACACCTGAACTAAAGTACAATGTTCATTAATCACTCACACTGAACAATGTTATACATAAGGGATGATGAATACATCATGAAAAACCTAAGTCGAGAATTAAGTTTGTTTATGGTCTTTATTCTGTTCATTGCAGGTTCAATGGGTTGTGCCACTACGATGGCTTTAGACGCGGCGAAAACACGGGGTAAAGTGAGTACTCAACTCGCCTTTAGCGATGACATAGTGGCGATAGGTCAACCTGATGCGGCTTTGGCAAAAAAACTGGGGCAAAAACAAGCTATTGCCGTGTTGGGGGTGAAGCATACTTATCTTTTATTTAAAGGCGGTACGGAATTACAAAGCTTGACTCAATCCGGTTTAAACGCGAAATATTTGACCATATACGCTTCTCATTTGCCGCAGTTATATGTTAAAGATAAGCGCCTGTGGGGGCGGTTGCGCATCAATTACATCAGCCCTCATCCCGTCTCTGATGCGCAATTGACGCTATTGAAAAAATCGGGGTTTTCTTTGAGCACGCAAAAGCCGAAAGCATCCACTTCAAACCCTCAACACTATATGCGCTATATTCAGATAAAAGGGGTGTTGCATCCTCCTTTGGCATTGCCGCCTCAATACACAGCATTGTCTATCCGCCGCTCAATTAATTTTTATACTTCGCAACAAATACCAGAACATTTGAATTTGGGGGCAGTGGCTTTGGTGCCCCTCGCAATGGCGGTTGACGTGTTGCTCTCCCCTGTTTATCTGGGCGCAATTTTAGTGAGTTTAACGTCTCGTTAGGCCACAAATATCATGCTCTCTCGAAAAATAATTTTCACACTTGTTCCGCGCAGGTGACCCTCGACGTTAGATTTATTCGGAGGCTAAAGTGAGATTTGATCACAGATACAAGTATGAGTGTGACTCTTTTAGACTTCTGATTGAGGAGTTTGAAAGGCAAGAAGAAAGTTATAAAGCTAGGAATAAGCATTATATCCAAGAAGTCGAGGCTCATGACCTAGATGAGTACCTAGCTCCTAAATATATCTCAAATTATAAATCTATTTTAACTAGCTCATTAATTGCAGAGGCTCAAGGTCTGCTTGATTTTTTTCTTCCTATAATGGTTGGGCACTTTGCGAAGGAAAGAGGGAAAATTATTTCACCTTTCGGTAAAATGTGGAAAAGGGGAAGTGTTCTCTGTTGGACAAAGCATGTTTTAAATAGCGAACTTGGTTTGAGGTTTGATTTTGGTCAAGGAACGCATTGCAAGCTTAAAGAATTTTATGAGTTCAGAAATGACCATATTCACTATGGTGGTTATGTTTCGTCGGATAAAAATACCTCCAGACTAAAAGGAAAAGAGGGCATATCTTCTTGTAAGTACACAAATCTTTATATTGTTGAATTTTCCTATTGTCGGTCAGTTATAAATGATATTGAACACTACTTTGATGAAATATACGAGTGTTTTAGAAAATGAATCTAACCAGGCCATTTCACTCTGATGTCAAAAAGTGCTGCTTGTTCCTCGCTATGCTTTTTACCTCCGCTGAATTGTGACGTTAAAAGGTGCTGCTCATGAAGACTTATTATCAAAGATTAGTCTCATTTCTTATTGACTTGGGTTTACTTCTCTTGTTTATTATTTTGATCGGCTCAGCCAGTTGTGCTGCGCTGATATTATTAAATTAACTAAAATATGAATCTGACATTCCCTCTGACTGCACACCCGCATTTGGTTCACGCTTTACTTGAAGCCCTGGCTCTATCAGCCGGGGCTTTTTATTACCGCTGGCTGTGGCATCGCCAACATCATCAATCCCCCGCTCAAGGTCGCCAATTGGCGGTTTTGATCGGCTGCATTTTAGGCGCGGCGCTGGGTAATAAGATGATGTTTTGGTTAGAAGTCCCGCATTTATTGCCGCTGTATTGGAATACCATTGAACTCTGGACCGGCGGACAGTCGATGGTGGGCGGTTTATTGGGTGGTTTGATCGGCGTGGAACTCGGCAAAAAATGGGCGGGCGTGCAGCATTCCACTGGGGATGCTTTCGTGTTTCCTTTGCTGTTAGGTTTAGGCATCGGTCGCATCGGTTGTTTTGTGTCGGGTTTAGCCGACGGCACTTATGGTCTCCCGACCGATTTGCCTTGGGGCATGGATTTAGGCGATGGCATCCCGCGCCATGCGACTTCTTTATATGAAATCATTTTTGTCATCTTTTTAGCGGGCGTGTTATCCCACTTACAACGCCCTTTTTCTGCCCAACAGGGCTTATTATTCAAGACCTTATTATGCAGTTACTTGCTGTGGCGCTTGGGTATTGATGCGCTAAAACCGCTGCATTTTGATTATGGCTTGGGCTTATCGGGCATCCAACTGGTGTGCTTGTTGGCTTTGCTTATTTATGTGCCTTTAACCGTGCGCCAATGGAGGCGATTAACATGAGCCGCAAAAACCGCCCGTGGTTGTTTTATGACACCACAAGCTCTGTCTGTGCCACCTGTTATCGTCCGGTTGAAGCGAAAATTCTGCTTAAAAATGATGAGGTTTTTCTGGAAAAATGGTGTCCGGCACATGGTTTTGAGCGCACGCTGATCTGTGATGACGTGGAGTATTACCGTTTATGTCGGGAAATTTATCTTAAACCGCCAGAAATGCCTGCCCGTTTCAACACGAAAATGCGTTATGGCTGTCCTTATGATTGCGGTCTGTGTCCTGATCATATGCAGCATTCCTGCGTGTCCATTATTGAACTCACCGATCATTGCAATTTAAGTTGCCCCGTGTGCTACGCCGATTCTAGTCCACAGCGTTTGCCGCATCGCCCACTCGCCGACATTCTTGCTATGTTGGACACCGTCATTGCCAATGAGGGGCAACCCGACGTGTTGCAATTATCCGGTGGCGAACCGACTTTACATCCTGATTTTTTTACGATTTTAAACGCGATTAAAGCCAGCCCTGTGCGGCATTTAATGCTGAACACCAATGGCTTAAGACTCGCTCAAGAAGCTGATTTTGTCGCCCGTTTAGCGGAGTATGGCGCTGGTTTTGAGGTGTATTTGCAATGTGATTCGCTGCACGATGACACTTTGAAACAATTACGCGGTGCGCATTTAGCCGCTGTTCATCAACGAGCGCTGGAACACCTAGAAGCCCACGGGATTTCTACCACCTTCGTGATGACGGTGGTGGCGGGGATCAATGATCAGCAGATCGGCGAAGTGATTGAGTATGCGCTGAAATGGCGCTGTGTGCGCGGCGTGACTTTGCAACCGCTGAGCCACGTCGGACGTACAGAAGTGCCGAGCACACCGCTCACGGTCAGCGCTTTGCGTCGTGCCATCGCGGAACAAACTGAGGTGTTTGACAAAGCCGATGTGTTGCCCGTGCCTTGCAATCCTGACACGTTGGCGATGGCTTATGCGCTTAAATTAGACGATAAAATTCAACCGCTGACCCGCTATATGGAGGCAGAAACATTGCTTGCAGGGGCGACCAACACCATCTCTTTTGAACGTGATCCGGCTTTGCAAAAACAAGTATTCAAACTTTATTCAACCGGGTTGTCGCCACAATCCCAAGCGTCTTGTTTATCTGAATTACTATGTTGCCTGCCGCGCCTCGCCATGCCGGATTTGAGCTATGAAAATGTTTTTCGCGTGCTCATTGTGCAGTTTATGGATATACACAACTTGGATTTACGCGCTTTGAAAAAATCCTGTGTACACTTCGCTCAACCCGACGGGCGCTTAATTCCGTTTGAAGCTTATAATTTGTTTTATCGCGGTCAAGCTGCACAGCGCACGGCGGACATACAACAGCAAATCGCGCGTTTTTATTCACGGAGTACATCGCATGTCTGAAGCCCGCCCTCATCATCCGGCTAAATCTTGGATTTTAGTGATTTTACAATTTACTTTGCTGATCGCATTGGTGCTCTTGTCAGCCGTGCATCAGGCAAGCTGGGTCGCTTGGGGCTTAGTGCTGAGCAGTGCGGTGTTGGGGGTGTGGGCGGTCGTTGTGATGGGATATGATAATTTTAATGTACGCCCCGATGTGAAAAGCGATGCGCGTTTGGTTCATGAGCATCTGCCTTATGCTCGCATTCGCCACCCGATGTACAGCAGTGTGTTGCTGTTTTCTGCGGGCGTTTTATATGCGCCTTTTTCCTGGCTAAAATTGGCTTTGTTTATCGCTTTAATCGTGGTGTTAGCGGTAAAAGCGTATTATGAAGAAAGCTTGTTGCGTGACTCATTTCCTGATTACGCCGCCTATCAAGCCCGCACACAGCGCTTTATTCCTTATCTTTTTTAATATACTTCTAGCGCTGCTGGATTTGAAATTCTGTAATGCACCTCCAAATCTTCCAAAACCCCAGCGATGGCTGTTGCCATGGCTGAGCCTTTATCCCACCCCTTAATTTTTTATCAGGAGTACCTTTTATGTCTCGTATGGTGAATTGCGTAAAACTAGGCAAGGAAGCAGAAGGGCTGAAAATGCCGACTTATCCCGGCGAATTAGGTCAGAAAATTTTTGCTAATGTATCGAATGAAGCGTGGCAAATGTGGTTAAAACATCAAACCATGTTGATTAATGAATATCGTTTGTCACCGATTGACCCTAAAGCCCGTAAATTATTGGAAGGTGAAATGGAAAAATTCTTTTTCTCCGATGACAGCGCGGCTCCTGAGCAATTTGTACCGCCTCAGCAATAACGCTTGTGATACAGAGGCGGAGACATCTTATCCATCCCGCCGCCTCTATAGGCTCTAAACCACTGAGGGTGGCGTTGTTGAAGTCCCCTTGAGTACCAGGAATTGTCACCATGAACGCAACAGAATCAGCCATTCAGATACCCCGCCCGGCTCATTTTGAAGCCCCTTTAACTCGCTTGCCAGCGGCTTTGAGTGAGGCTGAAAAACAATCACTTAACACTCGCATCAAGCAATTACTCAAGCAACAAAACGCCGTGTTGGTGGCGCATTATTACGTGGATGCCGACACTCAAGCACTAGCGGAAGACACTGGCGGTTTTATTTCTGATTCATTAGAAATGGCGCGTTTTGGTCAGCAACATCCTGCCACCACGTTAATCGTGGCAGGCGTGCGTTTTATGGGCGAAACCGCAAAAATTTTAAGCCCTGATAAGCGCGTGTTGATGCCGACTTTAGAAGCCGAATGCTCTTTGGATTTAAGTTGTCCCGCAGAAGATTTCAGCGCTTTTTGTGATGCGCATCCTGATCACACCGTTGTCGTGTATGCCAATACTTCAGCCGCCGTCAAAGCGCGGGCGGATTGGGTGGTCACGTCCAGCATTGCGGTCAATGTGGTGGAGCACTTAACCGCGCAAGGGAAAAAAATTATCTGGGCACCGGATAAATATTTAGGGCATTACGTGGAGCGCGTGACGGGGGCTGACATGCTCCGTTGGCAAGGTGCTTGTGTGGTACATGAAGAGTTTAAAAGTCAAGGTTTACATGAGCTTAAAGCGCAACATCCAGAAGCCGGAATTTTGGTACATCCAGAATCGCCCGCTGATGTCATCGCTATGGCGGATGTGGTTGGCTCCACTTCGCAATTAATCAAAGCCGTGAGTGAGTTACCGCATCCGAGCTTTATTGTCGCCACCGACAAGGGCATTTTTTACAAAATGCAACAACAAGCGCCGCATAAAACCTTGCTTGAAGCACCTACAGCGGGCGACGGTGCGACTTGCCGCAGTTGTGCGCATTGTCCCTGGATGGCGATGAATAGCTTAGAAAATATATTACACAGCCTAGAAACGGGTCAAAACGAAATTCATGTGGATGCGGCATTAGGGCAAAAAGCCATGATTCCACTCAATCGTATGTTGGGCTTTAGCCAACGCAAATGAGATCAAAAGCGCATCTATTATGTGGTCATTCCTGAATACCTTAAATGTAGCGGCTTCAGCGTCTCGCGCTGTGCCGCCTGCCAATCGCTCATCGGGCATCACTGTTGATGTCGATGAATTGATTTTATTACGCCTGAAAGCCCAAGGTTTATCGTTGCGTCAGCCGCGCAAAGTCATGACCATGCTGGCGGGCAGCCGTTTATCGGGGTTTCGTGGGCGCGGCATGGAATTCGCCGAAACCCGCCATTATTTGCCGGGTGATGACATTCGTAGCATCGACTGGCGCGTGACGGCTCGCAGCAATAAACCGCACACCAAGATTTTTCAAGAAGAACGCGAACGCCCGGTGATTATCCTCACAGATTTCAGTCCCAGTTTATTTTTTGGCACACGGGTAGCGTTTAAATCAGTGGTGGCGGCACGTTGTGCTGCCTTGTTAGCTTGGCGGGCACAAGCCTTAGGCGACCGCGTGGGAGGCATTGTTTTAACCCCGCAGCAACATCAAGACATTCGTCCCAGCGGTGGACGACGCGGTGTTTTGCGCTTGCTCCAAGCCTTAGCCCAAGCCACCCAGCCCAGCTCCACAGCGGTGACACAAGACACGCGCATTGCCAGTGCTTTGCAGCAACTGCGCCGCGTGTCTCATCCCGGCAGTTTGATCTGCCTGATCAGCGATTTTCAAGGTTTTGATGCGGAAGCGGAACAACATCTCACCCATCTGGCAAAGCACACCAATGTGTTAGGTATTTTTGTGTATGACGAGTTAGAACGTGAATTACCGCCGCCAGGACGTTACAGCGTGACAGATGGCGAGCATTTGTTGCAGTTTAATAGCGCCAATCCCGCCACCCGCAGCCATTATCAGCAGCAATTTGCCCAGCATCATGAGCGCTTAAAACAACTCTTTGCCCATCGCGGTTTGCGCTTATTATCGCTAGGCACTCATCAAGATGTTGCAGACCGCTTAGCTCAAGAACTGAAAGGCACGTAATATTTCTTTATTGTGCTCTATAGAAAAATTACACCAGTTGTTAAGACTGCCGGTTCTTCAAGGACTGGCAGCCTTGGGTTTGGCTCTATCACAAGCTTATAAATGATGTACTTTAGCTATATTTCTAAACTCTGCTAATGCCTTTCAAAATAACCCCACACGCATAACTGCCGAAAAGGTCACATTTTTATGGAAATACTCTTTCTCGGCACTTCTTCTGGAGCGCCCACCAAAAAAAGAAATGTCAGTGCTATTGCTCTCTTAGAAAGCAGAGGAAAAGCTTGGTACCTTATAGACTGTGGGGAAGGCACTCAGCATCAACTTTTACATACACATTTATCATTTAATGCACTGCGAGGGATTTTAATCACCCATGTGCATGGTGATCATTGTTATGGGCTTCCTGGTTTATTAGCCAGCGGTGGTTTGAATGGACGCACACAGCCTTTAATCATCATTGCGCCTAAAGGCATTAAGGAGTGGTTGGAAAATACTTTGCTGCAAACCCAGACGCATTTATCTTATGACATTCAATTCAAGTCTATTGAAGAACTTGATGGCAATATTGCTGGGCAGTTTACGATACAAGCCATACCGCTGTCTCATAGAGTACCTTCATTTGCTTATGTTTTTGTAGATAACACAGTGGAGAATAAACTTGATATTGAAAAGCTACAGACATTGGGTATACCGCAAGGAGCTATGTGGGGACGTTTGAAATCAGGCGAGAATCTTCAGCATGAAGGAGCAACATTTGAAAGTAAGGACTTTGTGACATCTGATGATAAACAGCTAAAAGTCATTATCTGTGGTGATAATGATACGCCTGAGTTGTTAAAAGAGATGGGTGCAGATTGTAATGTGCTGATTCATGAAGCCACTTATGCAGAAAACACCATGAAAGAAAAAGCAAATAACTTCGGACATAGTGATGCAAAGCAAGTGGCTGAATTTGCAGAATCTGCGGGTATTCCTCATTTATTATTGACGCATTTTAGCCCGCGTTATAAAGACAATAATGATGCTTATTTAGAAGCCACCAGCGCCTATTCTGGAAATCTATTTTTTGCAAAAGATTTTGATCGGTATGTGTTGGATAAGCTAGGCCATTTAACATTGTTAGATACCTGAGTTTTCCTGCATTTACTCTAAAGAAGATAATAGATTTAATTGAGGAAGAATGCAGGAAAATTAGCCTGATGAAGTACCATTCAAGCTTGTTAAACAGTTTGTAATACAAACCTGTTCCATCAAATGCTTTCATTCGCTGGCACCTGAACGTTTTGATTGAACGATAAGATGGGGCGATATGTAAAATATCGGCCTTTTAGAGTCTATACGAAATTAATCACCAGCCCTGTCAAGGCGGCTTAAATTATTATAAAACAATGTAAATTAATTTTTTTCAACAAAAAATAAGGAGTGCAGCACCATTTTTACCCCAATTTTGCAGAAATTCAGTGAGAAAAGTTCAGTGACTGTGATGGTTTAAGATTTATTAGAACGCCTGCTCCATGCAGAAAAAATAGATACAGGATTTGAAAGCATAAGCGAGGTTCAATACACAAAAAAACACTCTTTTCTTCATTGATGGTCATTATGTTAAAAGTTGTTTCTCGTGTTAAAAAAAATGTGCATTCAGCCTACTTGGATTCCAATATAGATGCCAGTCGTCAAGCTGTCTATGACCAGTGACAAAATATAGAGCTTAATACGAGTCAAGAACTTGTCTGTTATATAGGCATTAGACTTGGACAAGTCTATTATTTAAATCCGAATTCCCTCCTCAAAAAGTATGGTTTGAAAAGACAGATATCATCGTTGATTTAGGCTATCTAGGAATACAAAAAGATGAGCAGTGTAGTGAAAACATTTATATTCCTCATAAAAAACCTAGACAATAAAAGAAAGCCCCTGATCCAATACTGACTAAAGAGCAAAAGAAATACAATAAAATGGTGAGTAAAAATCGAGTTTATATTGAAAATGCTATTGGCGGAATAAAACGATTTTAAATACTGGTTAATCGTTTAAGAAACAAGTCTGATTTCATTAAGAATGCCATTATCAGCCTTGCTGCCGGGCTATTTAATCTTGAAAATTAATTTGTAATTCAGTCAGTTGAAGGATAGACGAGTCTATTGAACTTCTCCTATGTTTTCAAACCAAGCATCTATTTTCTCTGCATTGAACATACGTTCCAACAAACCTTGAACCATCACCGTTACAGGACTTTTCTCTGCAAATTTTTGTAAAATTGGGCTAAAAATAAGCTTTTCCTCCTAGTGCTTTGTCAATTCTAAGAATTAGGTGGTCAAATTTCACCACGGAGGCACGAAGGTGACACGGAGAACACAGAGAGGACTTCAATTAAAAGTCTTTCTCCGTGCGCTCTGTGCCTTCTCCGTGTCTCCGTGGTAAAAAATGCAACCCTAAAAAGTAGGCTTGACGAAGCACTAGTTATCGTCCCGATAAATGATAACCGGACAAGCTTGAATTCTAGATATGGGATATACCGTAAAAATTTTCGGTGACATATCTGGATAACATCTATGAGGACGATAGTAAATTTAAAAACATAAAAAATTATATTTTATAATAACTTGGAGTCACCTTTGCAGGGCTACCCCTATATAGCAAAATCACATCAGTTGTTAAGATTGCCAGTCCTTCAAGGACTGGCAGTCTTGAGTTTGGCTCTATCGCAAGCCTATAAATGTATATGACCCCTTTGAGGCTTCACTGAATGGCAGTGATGCGACACATGGGAATGAGTTAAAACGTTTGTGCCGTTTGTGTCTTTTATACCGTTTGTGTTGTTTTTTATCGCTGGCTAGGCTGTTTTGTGCTAAAAAGTCTCACCTTTTATAAACCACTCCACTGCTTGAATATCATCCATGTTGCGTAATATCTCTTTGCAAGATTTTGTCATCATTCAAACTTTAAGTTTGAATTTAGAAGCTGGGCTGTCTGTCATTACGGGTGAAACCGGTGCGGGGAAATCCATCATTATTGGAGCCCTCGGTTTGTTATTAGGCGGGCGAGCCGATAGCGGTGTGGTGCGTGAGGGTTGCGAGCACACAGAGATTACGGGGGATTTTGACCTCACGCCGGGGGCGCAGGCTTGGTTGCTGGCGCATCAATGGGCGGATTCGCAACGCTGTGAGATTCGCCGTGTGATTAATCGCCATGGTCGTTCTCGGGCTTATCTGAACGGGCAGAGCATTACGGTGCAAAATTTAAGTGCGCTGGGCGAAACCTTGGTGGATATTCATAGCCAACATGCGCATCAAGCCTTGATGCGCCCGGATAATCAACGTCAATTACTGGACAGTCTGCATAGTCCTAATGCGGCTTTGCAGGCTGTAGAGCAGCATTTTGCGCGGTGGAAGGCTTTGAGTGAAGAGTTGCAGCAATTAGGCGGCCTTCATGCTGATCGCAATGCTCAACTCACTTTGCTACGTTATCAAGTGGATGAATTGAATGCTTTGGAACTCACCGAATCGAGCTTGCAGGCTTTAGATGCGGAACATGCCCGTTTAGGACATGCCAATCAATTATTAGAAGGCGGACAAACGGCGCTGAATGCGTTGGAAAGTGAAAGTGGGGCGGCTGTGTCTGCGCTCAGCTTGGCTTTGCGTGAAATAGATAGTATGAAAGAACATGACGCAAAACTGCTCCCGATCACTGAAATGTTGGATACGGCATTGATTCAGGCGCAAGAAGCCGCCAATGAATTACAACATTATGTGAATAATTTAGAGCATGATCCGCAACGTTTGGATGACTTAGAGCGACGTTTAAGCCTTTTGCAAGACACCGCCCGCAAGCATCAGGTGCGTGTTGAAGAGTTGCCTGCCTTGTGGCGAGATTTGCTGCAACAACGGGATGTTTTAGAAAATTATGAACAACGTGCGGCATTAATTGATCAAGATTTGCAACAAGCGCTACTGGAGTACCGTGCGGCGGCGGCACAGTTATCGCAGCAGCGCGCACTCACAGCACAGCATTTGTCTGCGGACATCACTGATAATATGCAACATTTGGGAATGCCGAAGGGGTGTTTGGTGATTGATGTGCAGCCACAAATTGAGGCTAAACCTTCGCCCACCGGTACGGATCACGTTGTGTTTCGTGTCAGTGCTAATCCAGGGCAATCGCCTAAGCCGCTGAATAAAGTCGCATCCGGTGGGGAGTTGTCGCGTATTAGTTTGGCTATTCAAGTGATTACGGCACAAAGCAGTGATGTCGCCACCTTGGTATTTGATGAAGTGGATGTGGGGATTGGCGGCGGTGTGGCAGAAATCGTGGGGCAAAAGCTCGCTGCTTTGGGGCGAGAGCAACAAGTATTGTGCATTACTCATTTGCCACAGGTGGCGGCTTGTGGTGATCAGCATCTGCGGGTGCGCAAACAAGCTGATGCCGATGAAACCCACACTGATTTGGTTTGCTTGACACCAGATGAACGGATACAAGAAGTGGCTCGCATGTTAGGAGGGATTGAAATTACGCAACACACCTTGGCACATGCGCGAGAAATGCTGAAACTCAGCCTCTGAACTTAACTTGGGGATTCAATCTATGGACATGAAAGAAATTAACAAAGGCACTTTATTGATCGTTGATGATGTGCCCAATAATTTAAAAATGCTGTTCACCTATTTGCGTGAACATGATTTTAAAGTACGAGTGGCACAAGATGGCGAGGATGCTTTAGAACAACTTCAATATGCACGTCCTGATTTAATTCTTTTAGATGTCATGATGCCGAATATGGATGGTTTTGAAGTGTGTCGTCAATTGAAAAGTAAGCCGGATACTAAAGATGTACCGATTATTTTTATGACGGCGCTCACTGATACAGTAGATAAAGTACAGGGGTTTCAAATTGGCGCAGTGGATTACATCACTAAACCAGTGCAGCAAGAAGAAGTCTTAGCGCGTGTAAATGCCCACTTAGGGGTAAACAAAATGCGCCGCTTATTAGAACAAGAAATTCAAATGCGCGAACAAGACAATGAAGTGCTTGAGCAACGCAATAAAGATTTAGAGGCTTATGCCCGCATTGTAGCGCGTGATTTGAAAAAACCACTGGTGCGCTTATCCGGTTTAACTAAAATTTTAACCAGTGATCTGGAAAAAATGGATAATCCAGAACCTGCTAAATTTGTCCATGAAATTGAGCAATCACGCCGCGATATGGTGGCCACCATTGATGATTTATTGTTATTGGCTGAAGTGCGTTCAGAATCGGGCAGCATGGATGAGCTGAATATGGGCGAGATTATTGAAAAAGTTTTGGAGCGCTTGGAATATTTGGTGAAAAAATATGATGGGCAATTAAAACAACCTGAACAATGGCCTGCGGCTTGGGGGTATGCACCGTGGATTGAAAAAGTGTGGGAAAACTATATGACCAATGCGCTGAAAAATGGCGGTCGCCCTCCCCGCTTAGAATTAGGTGCTGATGCGGATGGTAATGGTTTTATTCGTTTTTGGGTGAAAGACAATGGGCCCGGATTAAGCGAAGCCAGTCGCAAAAAAGTGTTTGCCGCACTCAATAGTATTGAACATGCACAAGAAGGTTTAGGTATGTCGATTGTGCAACGTATTGCGGAACATTATGGTGGTTCAGCCGGTGTAGAATCCCACGGTGCTGTGGGCAATACGTTTTATTTCAGTTTGCCAGAAGTGTTGGATTTTTCTGAGGATGAAGGACAAGAACAACAATTTGGTCAATATTGGAATAATAAAGTAGTAGAAAAATAAAAGTTTCAAACGGCAGATATGATACCTTTGAATTAAACAGCTCTTAAAAATAGGCGCATTCTATTGAATAGCATCGATAGAATGCGCCTATTTCATTATCTTCTTATTTTTTAAACAACACACCTTTCATCTCCCCTCACGCTGTCTTCATTCTGACGCTGCTTGCGTCACTTAAGCGATTAAAATACGCTCTATATTTTTCAAGCCTTAGCTTGGACACTTTTTCATCATCTGGAGACCCTCATGCCTCAGTCCGCCCTATTATTTGGCCTCTTTTTTATCTTGCCTTTCAATGCCTTTGCTGCGACGTATTATTTGTCCCATCAGGGCAATGATGCCAATGATGGTCTTAGCCCACAGACCGCTTGGCATAGCTTGGAGCAGGTCAACAACGCCACGCTGGCTGATGGCGATACGATTTTATTGCAACGCGGGCAGGTGTTTCGTGGAGAGCTGAATCCGCGTAAAACCTATACCCACTTAACCTATGGTGCTTATGGACAGGGTACGCGCCCAGTGATAGCGGGCAGCATTGTGATTCAAAACTGGCAGCCTTCGCCTTTGAGAGCGGGCGTTTTCCAAGCCAGCGTGGCAGGGCAAATGCCGGAAGACAACGAAATACCTTATTTATTTGCTCAGCATCAACTGCAAACCATTGCGCGGTTTCCCAATGTTGATGCACCGGATCAAGAACATTGGTTAAAAGTGGGGGCAAAAGGCACAGACGGTTTTACTGATCCGGTGCTGGCAGCACGCGGCAACCCAGACGGTTATTGGACAGGCGCAACTTTGCGTATTCGAGATTACAGTTGGACTTTTGACATCCGTCCAGTCACGGGCTACAGCGCTGCCAGCGGGCGCTTGGCGGTGGCAGGATTGGGCAGTCAATTGCCGGAATGGGGTTATTTTCTGGATGGCAAGTTGGAGGAACTGGATCATCCTGGCGAATGGTTTTATCAAGCCGAGACGCAGACTGTTTATTTTTATCCGCCCACAGGTCAAGACCCGAATCAGATGTTGATAGAAGGCAGTGTGTTTGACACGGGTTTGCAAATAAACAATCACGACGACGGCGCGGTGGTGGAAAATTTGATATTCCGCCATTTCAAACAACAAGGTATGCATCTCAACAGTAGCGCACAAGTGACGGTGCAACAGTGTCATTTTGAATACAACCCTGTGGGCTTGAGTAGTTGGAACATCAACGCTGCGCAAATTATCCACAATAGCTTTAATCATCATTTTAAAGACAGTATTGGTTTGAATGCGTCCAGCGATTTTGACGTGCAAGGCACGACGGTCGCGCATAACACTGTGCTCAACAGCGCCATGTATCCCGCTTACGGCAAACGCTGGGAAGGCGTGTACAACGGCATCGGCATTAATGTATTTGGGCAAAATATGACCGTGCGTGACAACTGGGTAAAAAACACCAGTTGGGCAGGGATTAATGTACAGGGCAACGGCGGACATCTGATTCAAAACAATGTAGTAATGGATACGTTGCAAGTGCTTAACGACGGTGGTTCGGTGATTGTTATGTCCAACCATAATCAAATCATTGGCAATGTGTTGCTGAATGCTTGGGGCAATGTTGAAGCCTCCAACGGTTGCGGCAGCACCAATAATACACCGTGTTTTAAGCATTCATCCTATGGCATGGGCATCGGTTCCAACTCTAAATTTGACCAGACGCGGATTGAGAACAACATCATCGCTTTTAACCGTGACATGGGCGTGCGGCTCAACAGTTTTACCCACACGCAAATGACGGGCAATATTGTGTTTGATAGCGATCCCGGCATCGTCGTGCAGGATAAAAACGGCCCATCTTCGGGCAATGTCGTCACCAGCAATCAGGTGTTCAGCCTGCATCCTGACCATCTTGGCTTGGTGCTGACCAACGACACCGCGCACGGTACTTTTGATGCCAATATTTATTGCAATCCTTACAGCGAATTGCTGATTCAGCGTGACGGACAACGCTATAGCTTAGGTCATTGGCAACAAGCTTTTGCGCCACTGGGTGGGCATTCTTCAAATTGCGGCTGGACATTTCCTGAATACGGCTTTACACCACAAGGCGAAAACATGATCGCCAACGGTCATTTTGACAGCGATTTTAGCGGTTGGTCGCCCACTTCCAGTCCTGAACGTCTATTTCTGGACGCAACCCGTGCAGCGATGGATGGCAACAGCTTGCGCGTGCAATATCCGGGTGATAACAAAAACTTAAATGTGTCGATGGGCAGCTTTAGCGTGCAAGAAAACCAATGGTATCGCCTCGCCTTTAGCCTGATGGCAGACGGTTTCGGCGACATTCGCTTAGCGGGTAACCGCACCAAACCCAACTATGAAATCCTGCATGAGCGTTATTTTGCCCTGACACCAGGACGGCGAGATTACGAATGGTTTTCTCAGTCACCAGAAAGCACTGAATTTTTTAAATATTTATTCATCACCGATGCCAGCGACGCGCCTCAGTATTGGCTCGATAATGTCAGCTTCACACCCGTACAAGCTGACAAGATCAACCCGCACAGCCTAACGCGCTTATGGCTCAACTTAAGCGATGTTGAGCGCCAATTCACCTTAGGTGATACACAATACGTGGATATTCTAGGTCAAACTGTGAGCCAACAACTCACCCTGCCCGCACGCAGTGGTCGCGTATTGGCCTATGCAGGCGGTGCATTACCTCCACCGACTCCCCCTTCATTGCGCTTAATCCAAGCCGGACATAACGTCACTTTGGCGTGGAACACCATCCCCGATGCGGATAGCTATCGTTTGTACTACGCACCCTACCCCAATGCAGAGCAAGTTTTCTCTTTAGATGTTGGTCAGCGTACTGAATTATCAGTCAATTTGAGCGCAGGGATGGCGTTTTATGTAGCGGTCACGGCATTGAATGCGCAAGGAGAAAGTGATTATTCGGATATTTTGTCGTTTGTGTTGCCGTAGGGTAGAGGGCTTGTCCAATGTCCATGCAAGGCGCGTGGATGTTATTCACAAGAAATTGAAAAATAAATGATTATTATGTTTTAATATCTGTATTTAGGGCACTAAAAAACCGACATCTGGTTAAACCAGATGTCGGTTTTTTTATGCTGCTAAAACAACCGTTTAACTACGGCCCCATGTGCAGCCCGCCATTGATGGCTAGATTCGCCCCCGTCATAAAGCCGGAACGATCATCAGCAATGAAAGACACAGCCCAAGCAATTTCTGAAGGCTCTGCTAAACGACCCGCAGGTACTTGCGCTACGATGCTGTCACGCACTTTTTCAGGAATCGCTAAGACCATTTGGGTCGCAATATAACCTGGAGAAATGGTGTTAACCGTCACGCCTTTTCTAGCGACTTCTTGCGCTAAAGCCATAGTGAATCCGTGCATACCCGCTTTAGCCGCAGAATAATTCACCTGACCAAACTGACCTTTTTGACCATTGACTGAGGAAATATTGATAATCCGTCCCCAACCACGATCAGCCATGCCTGTAGCCACTTGCTTGGTCACATTAAACACGCTGTTGAGGTTGACATTGATCACGTCATACCATTGTTCTTTCTGCATTTTTTTGATGGTGGCATCTTTAGTAATGCCCGCACAGTTAACCAGCACGTCAACCGGGCCTAGTTGATCTTCAACGGCTTTTACCATCGCTACGGATGAATCAAAATCAGAGACATCACCAGCGACAACGGTGAAATCATAACCATCCGCTTTTTGTGCAGCCTGCCAAGCAGGGCCATCATCAATGCCTTCTAAGTAGTTTGCCGCGACTTTCATGCCTTTGTCAGCCAGCTCACGACAAATTACGGTACCTATGCCACCTGTACCACCAGTGACTAATGCGACTCTTTCCGCCATTGCAACGCTCCTTTCTTAATAAGGTGAGAGTAAAAAGAAAATCTAATCTTTTTTATCCATATTGTCCGGTTTATTAACATCTTCCGGGTTTTGTGCAGTGGTTGTTCCTGGCAGATTGCCAAAAAAGCCTTCCTGCATGTCTTTCCACACTTTTAGATTTCGATCTGCCATTTCTGACATCAAACTCAGTGGACTTTGTTTTTGTATTTGTTCGCTCATGAGGGTTTGTTGCTCTGCAAACAATTTAAAACTGCGTTCCAGATAACTCCCCATCATGCCTTGGAAGGTGCCGCCGTAAAAGCGAATCAATTCTTCCAGTACATTGTTGCTGAGCATCGGCTCATCACCGCGTTCTTCTTGCTCAACAATGATTTGCAGCAAAATAGTGCGGGTAATATCTTCACTACTTTTAGCCTCTTGAATGATGAATGCGACATTATCCATCACCAGTTTTTTAACATCCGCCAGCGTGATATAGCTACTAATCGTTGTATCGTATAAACGCCGATTGGGATACTTTTTGATAATTCGGAGATCACTCATAGTCATCTAGTCGGTGAGGGTTGGAAGATTTTTTTGGTTCTCCGCTTCCGACTTAATGCCGGAAAACGGAGATTTTATTGAAGTCAGCAGTTTGGTGAAGATACAGAGCTGTACTATTTAACGCTCGACAGTCAGTGCTACGCCTTGACCACCGCCAATACACAAGGTTGCGATACCTTTTTTCACATCACGGCGCTGCATTTCGTATAACAAAGTGACTAAAATACGTGCACCTGAAGCTCCAATGGGATGCCCAATAGAAATAGCTCCACCATTGACATTGACTTTATCTAAATCCCATTCCATGTCGGTATTGACGCACATAGACTGCGCAGCAAAAGCTTCGTTGGATTCAATTAAGTCTAAATCAGCGACTGTCCAGCCTGATTTCTCCAGACATTTTTTCGAGGCTGGAATCGGCCCTGTGCCCATGATGGCGGGTTCTACGCCAGCGCTTGCATAACTGACGATTTTTGCCAAAATCGGTAAGCCTAATTCTTTAGCTTTACTTTCAGAAGCCACAATCACCGCCGCAGCACCATCGTTAATGCCGGATGCATTGCCCGCAGTCACTACGCCGTCTTTTTTGAACGCAGCACGCAATTTGCCGAGTTTTTCAGCCGTGGTGCCTGCGCGGGGAAATTCGTCTTTATTAAAAACGATAGGATCAGCTTTGCGCTGAGGGATGGAGATAGGAATGATTTGCTCGTCAAAATAACCCGCTTTTTGTGCAGCTTCGGTTTTTTGTTGTGAAGCAGCGGAGAATCCATCTAATTGATCACGAGTAAAACCATATTTTTCAACGATGTTTTCAGCCGTGCAACCCATGTGGTAATCATTAAAAGCATCGGTTAAACCGTCTTTAATCATGGTATCGACTAATTCCCAGTTGCCCATGCGAGCACCATTGCGTGAATTAGGTAATACGTGTGCTGAAGCACTCATATTTTCTTGACCACCCGCGATGATAATGTCAGCGTCGCCACATTTAATGGCTTGTGCAGCTAAATGCACGGCTTTCAATCCACTGCCACAGACTTTATTAATCGTCATAGCGGGCACTTCTACGGGTAAACCCGCTTCAATAGTGGCTTGGCGAGCTGTATTTTGACCTTCGCCGCCAGTCAGCACATGACCTAAAATCACTTCGTCAATGTGTTCAGGTTTTAAACCTGCACGTTCTAGCAAACCTTTAATCACGGTAGCGCCCAAAGTTTTAGCAGGTACACCTGCTAAAGTGCCACTAAATCCACCTACAGCAGTACGCCCAGCGGCGACAATCACAACATTTTCCACGCCTATCCTCCTAACAAAAGTGCTTTGATCAATGTGCTTTAGCCGCATTTTGCGGCACTGCACAAAATGCTAACAAATAAAGCAGGGGATGGCTAGAGAAAATTCTAGGTACTCTAGGCTCTGTTGACATTTGGAGGCTGGTGGCTTTTTGCCCCTTTTCTGTGCTGGCGGCGGTACTCAGTCAACAAGTCTCTTGAATAATTATCTACTGCCTCAATGTTTGGAATTCACGGGTGCTATGTGCAATCCATCTCCAGAACCATTATTTATTTAAGCTAAAATAAGCTATGAAATAATTTGCAATATTTTGTTACTTAGGTATACTTAATCTCGATTCTCTTCTATCACATTATTAGCTCGGCCTGTCTGACTCGCCGAGCTTTTTTTCGCCCCCAACTTTTGCCTTAATAAGCTTTATTTTTAAACTAAAAACGCATGAAATAATTTGCAATGTTTTGTTACTTTAGTATACTTAATCTCGATTCTCTTCTATCACAATTTGCTCGGCAAGCTTGCT
>JADGEH010000022.1:20015-56323 GCA_016744475.1 Thiotrichales bacterium
TTATTGGATTTTCAGCCACATTTTTGAGCTGACAAGGCATTTTTTTTTCGTAGCCATGCATTCCATGGGTAGAAAAAAATAACGCCGTCAGCACGGAAAGGGAGCAAAAAGCCACCAGCCTCCAAATGCCAACAGAACCTAACGTCCAATAATTTCCCGCGACTCATAAACTGAGGTATCATAGCCAGCCGTTGAAGCATGGGACATGAAACTGAGATAGTCTGAGACATGGAAGCCATAGCGAGAAGTGATGGTTTTGAGAGGATTTTTCGTTTTTTAAAATGTCTAAAACCCACTTAATGTGACAGTTAGATTCTCTATTCTCAGACAGCCTTTTTATAGATAACTTATGCAGACAACAACATGACTGTATGGCGTAATGACAACGGTATAGGTTAATGAATAACTCTCCTTACGCACACAGCGTGAAGCGAACTAAAACATCCCGTTTATTCCTCACTCTGTCAATTCAAATGCGTATAGAATGTTAAACAACATAAAACCAGACCTTTGCGTCAGTTCAACCATTGATTGAGTGAGTGTATTTATGGAATTTAAAAGTTATATGTGCGTGATATGTGGCTTTATTTATAACGAAGCTGAAGGTGCGCCTGGAGAAGGTATACCTGCGGGAACGCGCTGGGATGAAGTGCCTGCTGATTGGAAATGCCCTGAATGTGATGTGGGCAAAGAACAATTTGAAATGGTCGAGATTTAAACGTTAAACTCATGACCCGCAAATATCTTTTTAGCGTATGTAGCCTCTTATTCTTCAGTTTGAGTTTAAGCAGTTGTCAACAAAGCATTGAACGAGAAATCCCCTCAGAGTGGGGGTTGTTAGATTATAAACAACGCTATCATCAACTGGCTGAATACCGTGGGCGATGGGTGATTATTAATTTTTGGGCGACCTGGTGCCCACCTTGCTTGAAAGAAATCCCGGCTTTACAACGCTTTCATGATGCACCTAATAATGCAGTGGTATGGGGTTTGAATATGGAAAGTGCTAAGCCTAAAAAATTACAAAAATTTATTCAGGCACACGGTATTAGCTATCCCATCTTTCCTGACGTTGCGGGACAATCTGAGACTATGCGAGTGATGCTACGAGAATACTTTCCCATGCGAGGATTACCCACAACTTATATCGTTAATCCTGCCGGGAAAATTGTAAAGAGACTTCAAGGTGAAGTGACAGAGCAGCAATTGACGCGGTTTATTTCAAAAATGGAACAACATTGATGAAAATAATGAATAAATTATTATTAGGCGGGTGTCTTTTAATCGCCTGCTTTCAAGTTCAAGCAGATGTATATACCGACTTCTTTTCTCAGACTTGGGGAAACTTACAAGAAGAACTGAGTACCGCTAAAGAATCCGATAAGAAAGGTATTTTCTTGTTTTTTGAAATGGAAGAATGCCCTTTTTGTGCGCGTATGAAAGAGACTATTTTTAGTCAAAAAGCTGTGCAAGAAGCTTTCACCAAAGATTTTATGGCGATACCTATTGATATAGAAGGTGATACAGAAATCACTGATTTTAATGGTCAAACCATGACTTCTAAAGAATTCGCACAAAAGCTACACCGGGTACGTGCCACGCCCGTTATGATGTTTTTCGACGTTGAAGGTCAAAAACTATACCGTCATACGGGCCCCACCAAAAATGCCCAAGAATTCCTTTGGATGGGAAAATATATCAGTGAAGGTGCGTATAAAACGATGCGTTTTCGCGCTTACCGCAAACAGCAGCAGCAATAAGCCTATCAATGCCTGTTCTTGCACTCATTTTTCTGGCAGTTTATCTGCTATCCCACTGGCCTGTCATGGTGTTAGCGGCTGAACAGACACCGCTACCGCAGCCGTTGTCTTTATCTGACGCGCTCTCATTAGGTTCGCAAGCGCATCCTACTCTGCAACTGTATCAAGCTCGACAAAAAGCCGCTCAAGCCACCTTGCAACAAGCAGATGCGCAAGATAATTTACACATTACCTTAAATACTGAATTGCGCTGGATTGACCCGTCTGAATTAGCGCTTGATCAATCTATTGATGATCACAGAGCGAGCCTCGAATTAAGTCAAACCTTATGGGATTTTGGTCGTACTCAGGCCGCTAGACGTGCGGCACAGCAACATATTGCCGCAGCAGATCAACATTTCACGGATGCGCAACAGCAACATCGCCTGCATATCATGGCGTGTTTTTTTGAGGTGTTATTAGCGGATTTACAATTTCGCGTAGACACTGAAGCCATGGCTATTGCTTATGTTGAATATGACAAAACGCAGGAGCGCTATAAGCTGGGACAGCGTTCAGATTTACAGGTGGCAAAAGCTGAAGCGGCCTATCAGACCGTGCTACAAAAACGCCGCCGTAGTGAAGCCCAACAACGTATCACCCGGGCACAACTAGCTCATGCGTTAAATCGTCCCACTGAACTTCCCGCCAAATTATCGCCGCCGTCTTTAGCGCAAAATCAGCGTACATTGCCTGAGCTAGAGTCTTTACAACAGCAAGCACAAACACAAAATCCTCACTTACAAGCCCTGCGTCATCAACTGTTAGCGGCACAAGCTCAACTTAAAGCCGAACGGGCTGAACGTGCGCCTATTTTAACCGGACATCTTGAAGCGCATTATTGGCAACGAGAACTGGGTTCGCGTGATCATCATCGTGCTATGTTGAATGTGCAAATCCCTCTTTATCAAGGGGGAGCCATCGGTGCCAACATCGCTCAAGCTCAAGCTGAATCTGATCGTTTACAAGCTGAGTTTAACCAAGAAAAAATGGCTATGCGTCAATCAGTATTAGATGTGTGGATGGAGTTACAAGTGCTTATCGCACAGCGGGAAGAAATTAAAGCCATCAACCAATGGCGAGACATGCAACTCGATCAAAACCGTACTTTGTATGAATTAGAATTTAGTACCGATTTTGGTGACGCTTTAGTCAATCAATCCGCCGCTGAGTTGTACCGTGCAAAAACAGAATATGCGATTGCTTTGCAATGGGCCACATTAGATGCTTTGACCCATTCAACCCCCGACACCGTTAATCAACTTCAGGAGACTAGCACCATGCACTGAATATGGACGCACTATAAAACAATTAATTTCACTTAAAAATTTATTAGAACACTCACTTAAAAATTACTAGGTAATGAAGAGAAAAGCCCCTAGAAATCGCACCTTGTGCTGCGATTATGAAGAATTTATTGAATTTTCAACTCAACTTTTACATTTAAACAATACTGCAAATATTAGCGACATTCAAAATCGTGTTATGTTAGGTGACATTTTTGAAACAGTCTCTCATTTGCCTAAAAGTTTTGTTGATTTATTGATTTTAGACCCGCCTTATAATCGGTCTAAAAACTATCACGGTTATCTGTTTAAACAAAAAGAATTAGAGGACTATCAACAATGGTTTCATGAGATCATTGAACTGCTCAAACCTGTGCTTAAAAAACAGGCCACAGTGTATGTTTGTGCAGATTGGAAAACTTCGGCATTGATTTTACCCGTGTTAAAAAGTCACTTTTATGTCCGTAACCGCATTACTTGGGAACGAGAAAAAGGACGCGGTGCTAAGAAAAACTGGAAAAATAATACCGAAGATATATGGTTTTGCACTTCATCAAAAACTTATAATTTTGATGTTGAAGCGGTTAAGCTCAAACGCAAAGTGATTGCTTCTTATACGGTGAATGGCAAACCTAAAGATTGGCAAAAAGAAGATACCGGGAATTATCGCCTAACCCATCCGTCTAATATTTGGACGGACATCACTGTACCTTTTTGGTCTATGCCAGAAAATACCGAGCATCCCACGCAAAAACCGGAAAAACTCATCGCTAAATTGATTTTAGCCAGTTCAAATCCGGGGGATATGGTATTTGATCCTTTTTTAGGCAGTGGTACTACAGCAGTAGCCGCCAAAAAGTTGGGGCGGCAGTTTTGTGGTATAGAACTGAATCGAGAATATTGTTGCTGGGCTTTGAAGCGTTTGGATTTAGCTGAACAAAATCGAGCCATTCAAGGTTATATAGACGGTATTTTTTGGGAAAGAAATACTTTTGATGAAAATATACGAAACAAGAAGAAGCGAGAGAAATGATGCTTTTAAACCCCGTCATACGTTTTTTATTCATATTAAGTGTGCTCATTGAAGGGCTGCTATTAATACCAACAGCCCTGGCTGAAGAAGCCGCATCGCTCAATGAAAAGCACTCATTGCCTGCACATCTTGAATGGTCGCGTCGGGTTGAACTGGGTTTATCTCAATCCGGCATCATCAACAAGGTGCATGTGAAGTTGGGTGAGCAGGTCAAAAAACAACATACATTGCTGAGCTTAAAAGCGGCGTTATTTCAGGCGGATATTAAAATCGCACAAGCGGGTCTTCGACGTGCTCAAGCGGCACTCAATGAAGTTAAACGTGAATTTGAGCGCACGCAAGAATTGCATGAACAAACTTTGATTGCGGCACATGAATTTGAAGTGGCAAACAATGCTTTAATTAGCGCACAAGCTGAAGTTGATCATGCTAAGGCTCAATTAACCCGGACACGAGAGCTATTCCGTGAAACGCGCCTGGTGGCTCCATTTTCTGGGCGTATCGTGGCGATCTCTGCCGCAGCGGGTCAAGCCGTGGTGAATCGCTGTCAAGCGCAAACTTTAGTCGTGTTAGCCGATACGGAGACTTTACATGCACGCGCCTGGTGGCCTGTAGCAGCAGTGAAAAACATTCAGCTAGGACAACGCCTAGAGGTACAAGTGCAGGGAGAAAATTATTCAGGAGAAGTCGTGCATGTAGGCTTTCAAGCCGAAGAAAGACAAGGGCAGTGGTATTATGCTGTGGATGTATCCATCACACCTCAAACACCTTTGCGTGCAGGCACACCAGCTATCATTTATTACTAAGCACTTTGGCAGATAAAGCACAGTCTTTGCGTAACATCTGCTAGTATCGCCCTTTGAAAAATGTTTAAATCGCATCTGATACAAGGTTTATCAACAGATAAACCTTATCCAGCCCCATCAATATTCAGCTCATACTCATCTAAAGATAGCCACCTTTTTCCCTACGCCTTTTATGATCAAACAATATCTCGACTTGATTTTATATAAAACCTACGCGGATTTGCGTGCGGAAACTGAACGCACGTATTTGGGGTTTCTGTGGTGGGTATTTGAACCTATTTTGTTTATGGGCGTGTTTTATGTCGTATTTGGCATTTTGTTTGACAATGGCATACAAAATTTCCCGCAATTTCTGCTGATCGGTTTAGTCACTTGGCAATGGATGAAATCCTGCTTTTCTCATGGTGAGCAAACCATCTTAAACAATCATCCTTTAATGCAGCAGATTTATCTGCCTAAAATATTGTTCCCTATCATTTTAGTGCTCACCGATAGCGTAAAGTTTGTGTTTATTTTTACTTTATTACTGATCTTTTTGTGGACGACCGCTTATCCGCCCACAACCACTTATTTGGCACTTCCGGTTTTGCTGTTTGTGCAATTATTGTTTATTTTTGCTGGCACCTTATTTTTAGCCGCCATTGTGCCTTTCTTACCTGATTTACGTTTTGTCATAGAAAATTTCTTAACGGCGGTCTTTTTTATGTCGGGCTTATTTTTCAAAGCGGCTGATCTTGTGCCTGAGCATTTACAGTTTTATTTTTATCTCAATCCGATGGCCACGTTTATTGAAGATTACCGCAAGGTATTGATGTATCAACAATGGCCTGATTGGAATGCTCTGTTGATGATCAGCGTGTTTTCTGTGCTGGGTATTATTTTTAGTACTTGGTTGTTGCGCCGCTTTGAATATGTTTATCCTAAAATCACCGCTTAAAGACCCACCATGTCTAATTCTTCTCCCATGATGTCCCTGCGTAATGTCGGTGTGTATTATCGCCAGCATCGCGGCATTTTTGGCGCTGCGTTCTGGGCGCTTAAAGATGTTTCTTTTGATTTACACGCAGGTGAAACGCTGGGCATCATTGGGCGCAATGGTGCGGGTAAAAGCACCTTAATGCGCTTGATGGCTGGGATTATTCGCCCCAATTGTGGCAGCTTAGATAATGCAGGTTATAGCGTCTCCTTATTATCCTTACGCTTAGGTTTTATTCCCTACCTAAACGGTCGAGAAAATGCCGTGTTAAGTGGTATGTTGATGGGAATGCGCCGTAAAGCGATTCAAGCCGAGCTAGAGCGCATTAAGGATTTTTCAGAATTAGGCGATTTCTTTGAACGTCCGATTAATACCTACTCCTCCGGCATGTTGGCACGCTTAGGTTTTTCCGTGGCCTTTCAAGCCGACCCTGATATTTTATTGGTGGATGAAGTGTTAGGTGTAGGGGATGCGGAATTTAATCGGAAATCTACCGCCGCGATGGAATCTCGTATAAAAGCCAATAAAACCATTGTGTTTGTCTCGCATAATGGTGAAATGGTGCGCCAACTGTGCGACCGCGCAGTATGGATCGAAAACGGTGAAACTCAAATAGAAGGCACACCCCATCAGGTGTTGACCGAATACCATAAAATGCTACGTCTTGATGCCAAACACTGACACAGAACTGCAAGCGCAACTCCAGCGTTTGCAGGATGAAAACCAACAATTACGCCAGCAACTACAAGAGCGCGAAGCACAGGTGTATCGCCTCTTGCAATGGTTATCGCAATTCCAGCGCGACATTCGTGATGTCTATCGCTCTGTCACCTGGCGTATTGGTCACACGATTACCCGCTTCATCTTAAAATTCTTGCACCGTCCCGCAGGGCCCACGGCGCAAGATCACATTGCTTTAATGAATCGCAATCTGGAAGCCTGGAAGCAGGACTATCTAACGCCTTACCGTGCGCAAAACAAATTACTCCCCTACACGCCTTGGCATGATAAAACCGAATACGCACAATGGATTGCGGCTTTTGATGGTTTAAATGCGCAAGCTGTCGAGGATTTGCAACAAGCTCAAAGTGCTTGGAAACACAGCTTTGCGGTGTTATTGGTCTTGCCAGAATCGTTTGAGCCGTCTGCCTTGCAAGCCAGCATCACAGCACTTGAGCAGCAAATTTATCCGCATTGGACGCTGTATCTCATCGCTTCACCCGCACAATTAGAATCCCTTGCATGTGCCGAACACGAGAAGATTACAACCTGTCCTTGTCCTCCACACACCTCACGCGCTGAAGGCTTAAACCTAGCCCTGGAACAATTAAATAGTGATTGGTTATTGTGCTTGTATCCGGGGGATGTGTTAAGCCTGCGAGCATTACATGATTTCGCCCAAGCCGCAGAACAGAATCCCAAAGCCTACTTGTTATACAGCGATGAAGATGTACTAGATGCTCAAGGGGAACGTAGCGATCCTTACTTTAAACCCGACTGGAATCCTGATTTATTCTTAGCTCAAGATTATTTACGACACAGCCCGGTTTATGCCAGCAAAGCTGTGCAGCAACAAGGTGGGTTCAAAGCCGATTATCCTGATTGGGAACACTATGATTTGAGCTTGCGTTTGCAATCGCAGTATCAAGCCCAGCATATCGTCCACATTCCTCGCGTTTTGTATCATGCCCAACCCGTATTACGAGATATTCAGGGACAACAAGCGGTTTTACGCGATTATTTCCAGCAACAAGCGGTTCGAGCAGAAGTAGAATCCACTCACGCAGGCCATACGCGAGTGAGATATGTTTTACCCGCCACACTGCCTTTAGTGTCGGTCATTATTCCTACCCGTGATCGCTTAGAATTACTGATGGGCACCGTGGAAGGGGTGCTAGAACACACCGATTATCCTCATTTACAAGTCATCATTGTCGATAATGGCAGCCGCGACCTAGAAACCCTAGGCTACTTGAGCAGCATGGAACAACAAGAGCCAAACTTGCAAGTCGTGCGTCATAAAGCCGCCTTTAACTATTCGCAACTCAACAACTTAGGCGCACAACAGGCACAAGGCAAAGTGTTAGCTTTGCTGAACAATGATTTGAAAATAATACATCGTGATTGGTTGCGAGAAATGGTCAGCCAAGCATTACGCCGAGACATTGGTGCTGTCGGTGCAAAACTTTATTATCAAGATGACACCGTACAACATGCGGGTGTTATTACTGGACTCGGCGGGCTGGCGGGACATGGCTTTAAACACATTTTGCGGGAAGCGCCAGCCTATCAATATCGGCCTTTTTTAGTGCAAAATATGGCGGCTGTCACAGGGGCTTGTATGTTGTTGCGCAAATCAGTATTTGAGGAAGTAGGTGGCTTTAACGAAACCCTGAAAGTCGCCTTTAACGATGTCGATTTATGCTTGCGTATTCGCAAAGCTGGTTATCGCATTTTATGGACACCTCATGCAGAGTTATATCACCTAGAATCTGCCAGCCGAGGCAGCGATGATACCCCGCGAAAATACCGCCAATTACAAAAAGAAATCGCCTATACCCGCGAATGTTGGGGAGATTATTTACAAACAGACCCCTTTTATAACCCCAACTTAAGCCTTCAATATGAGGACTACTCTCTGGCTTGGCCGCCGAGATAAAGTGCTTATGAGCAATCCCCTACGTATTGCAGTCGCCAGCCGTGATGGTAAAACAGTGAGTGGTCATATCGGTCAATGTCCGCAATGGATCGTGTTTGAAGTCACACTAGCGGACAGCGCTGATAGCCCCCCGCAAGTCGTAGAACAAGAACGCCTCACGTTAGCCAAAGAACTCATCTTTCATCATTTCAAAGATGATCGCCCACATCCCTTGCAAGACTGCAAGGCCGTCATCGGTGGTAGTGCGGGAAAAAACTTCAAAGCCAAAATGCAACAACGTGGCATTGAAGCCGTCATGACCGCAGAAAAAAATCCCACCCGTGCCGCAGCCGATTATGCTCGCCAGTGTCTCACGCCACCTAAACCACGTCCCGTGGGAGAACTCATCTGTAAAGTGCGTGATGCTTTTTCGCGTTCGGACTAAATCATGAAAGGATGGCATCAATTACAAGCACAAGAGCAGCGCATTTTAATCTTGGGCGCAGTAGCTCTGAGCGCTATCTTGTTTTATGCCTTGATCTGGGAACCCCTGTCTCTTGAGCGCCAACAACTCACGCAACAAGTGCAAACCCAGCGCGACACCTATCAATGGATGCAAAATGCCGCGCAAGACATCAAAGCCCTGCAAGCACAACGCCCTGCGGCGACCGCCCTAGTACAAACCTCACTGCTCGCCGTCATTGATCAAAGCCTGCGCAGCAGCGCGCTACGCAGCATCAGCAAACGCATTGAACCCAAAGGCGAAAATCAAGTGCGAGTTGATTTTAGCGCCGTCACTTTTAACGATCTCATCACCTGGTTAGCCCAATTACATCAGCAACACAGCATTAACATCAGTCACTTAAATATCGAGCGCCTCGCTCAAAATGGACAAGTCAAAGCCTATGTTCGATTGGAGCGTGCGGCTTGATACGAAAAGTGCTGTACTACGCATTATTGCTATTCATGCTAATGCTCGGCGCAGGCAAAGCTTGGGTTGATGACCAATTAAATACGGCGGTCATGCAGGCCATTGAACAAGCCCGCCCACAGACCTTAATCGACTACCAAGACGTGCGGCTAACTTGGCCGGGACAAATCATCGCCCAACAAGTTCACATCCAATCGGCGGATTCCCCCACGCTGCATATTCAACAACTGCATTTACATCAACTGTATCGCTTTATTCAAGCCGCAGGGGATATGCCCGAACATTGGCACATCACATCAGACGACACCCGCCTCTCATTACAGTTTTTACAGGATTTGCCCGACACTCAAGCGTTGTGGCAAATGCTCGGCTATCAAAATTATTACCTAAGCGGTCAAGAATGGCGCAATCTTTTAGGCCAGCACGTATCCGCTGATATAGACATCCAGGCACAGTGGTCGGCGGATAAAGACACACTTGAAGCCACCGTCCAGAGTCACAGCACCACACTCGGCGACATGACACTGCAACTCAGCTTGCACCATGTGCAAGCTTCACAAGCAAACAGGCAAAAGCTGAAAATTGCCGCATTGCAACTTACCTGGCAGCCAGGACAAGGATTTAAACGCCTCAGTCAATACTGGGGACAACGCCAAAACCCGCCTTTAAATGCCCAACAAGTACGCCAACAACTAGCCGACAAAATCACCCAAGACCTGCAAAAAAACAAACTGCTAGATGCCCCCGCGCACGCTGCATTACACGCTTTCGTGCAAGATTTACAAGCCCTGCCACTGCGCCTGCAACCGAAAATTCCCTTTTCCTTGCCCGAATTATTCAACCTACCACCGCAGCATTGGACAGAGCGCATGGGCTTATCCTTTGTGCCTGAGTAAGTGCTCATCACAATTTAGGGTTTCGGCACGGGAAAGATAATGATTAAAACACGGTTCATGTGCGTGCCTCCACTCCACAGCCAGCAGCGGATGTTGATTCTTGAGAGAGTATTTGAATGGGCATGGCGGTAGGGTTTACGACGCATGTTTTTTGCGGCGCGAACAGCACTTTGTTATGCATTTTGCGTCACTATGGTTGTATTAAAACCCTCCTCGGATGTTGGAGCCATAAAATACTTTGTAACCTGCTCAAACATATCTGGCGTATCAGTTGCTACTCTTTCAGGCTGTTCTTTGCGTCTTTTTCCAATCTGTTTTAGGCAGACTTCATTTGGCAAGTCGATGTATATCAAATTATGCGGAGCTTCAGTCTCGGAGAAAATACTCCGAAACCAATCTCTTTGCGAAAGAGTATTTGCCGGGAAATCCATCACCACATTAGTTCCCGCAGACAACATGGATTGAACAAGTTTTTTAATCTGTGGCTTGAGTAGATTTGAATATTCAATATAGTCATTTAGTGATGAAATCTTATTTGGGTAAAGTGATGCAAGCCATTCATCTTCTGAAAGCAATACTGCGTTGGCTTCCTGTGCAATTTCACTAGCTTTGGTAGACTTTCCTGCACCCATTTTTCCACAGAAAAAAGTCAATACTCCTTTATTCATAGTTGCTCTCTACTTTGATGCATAACGCCCAACTCAATTGCGGAGGCATGTTAGCGCCGGAGTCGATTGGAGTTGTTTGTTATGTCACTCGTTTTAATAATCAATTATCGGACTACGACATTTCAGGGACAACACCAAGCTGTTGGAAGAAAGTCAAATTATCGAGAATCTCTCTATCTTCTAAGATTTTATTGTCCTTAGAGCCTATACGAAAACGGGATAATCGGCTGCAAACCCGCCTTTTTGGCCCGGTTTTCCGCTTTTTTTCGTTAAATAGCCCGCTATTCGCCTTAAAAAACCGAAAAACCTGCCTCAAAAGGGCGAATTTTCGCTTCGATTCCCCATCTTCGTATAGGCTCTTAATTCGACTAATAACCATCCATTGAACTTCTACAAACTTTTTAGTAGCCGGAATGCCCATAAAATCTTGTTCATGGGTGCCCTTGAGGGTAAATGCAGTACAGGCTCGGTCGTTAGAAGTGAAGAAATCATCAATTTGGAGGTTCAAATCAGGAAATGCGTTACGGAACGCCTGAATAAACTCTCTCAACTGACCGATACCTTTTAATTAACTGTTGGGACTCCAATATTGGTATTCAGGATGAATGACCTGTTCGAGTATTGAGAGGTTCCCCTTATTGAAGGCCTCATCGATGAAGATACGAATTAAATCTTCTGATTGCGTGTTTCTATCCTTTAGTAAATTTTTGCCTACCCTTCGCAACAAGTCTATTATTTTTCCCGTGCCGAAACCCATGATGTCCCAGCACCAAGATGGTTGGCTCCATGTGATGAGTGTCGGCGCGATAAGGTTCATACAAAAATCAAGCATTATGATACGCCTCTATCCATCCTATCAGACTACATTTGAATAAACTTCATTAAATACAGCTTGTTTCCACTATACATAAATGTCCTGAGTTTACAATAGCCTGCAACTGCGGTACTCATCTGATAAAAACCCTCCTATACATAGTCCTTCTAAGCACATCCGCTGGAGCATATGGTTATCTGCATTTAGTCGTTATATATTTCATTTGCCCTATCAAATACTTCTTTATAGAAAGGAAAGATGTTTGACAACTCTGACCAGTTCAATAGCGCATTAAAATATGATTTTGTATTTTCTTTTGGCGAATATTTAGAAGAACATAAGCCAATAATATAGACCTTGTTATATAGGCGGCTCTTATTGTTTTCGATTAACTGCGCTGCTTTTTGAATACTTATAATTTGATTTAAGCTGAACTTTCCTTGAGCCTTTGCTTCTACTAGTACAATTGAACCATTAGATAATTCATAAACATTATCAAATGTTTGTTTCTCAAGTGATTTTCGGTTACTAGCTTGTTTCGGTAGCCTTTGGATTAAACCGGCCTTAGCAAAATCCCTGAAGAAACAAACCTCAAAACCATAATCAATGATTTTTGTATTTTTGTCGAGATTTAGCTTTTGCAGAAGAAGCTTCTGGAAATCCTGGATATTTTCTTTACATGCAAAATATAAATGTGAAGTAAAAAACATTTCTGTTCTAGTAATTTGTTCTAGTTTCATCACTTTCTCCTAACTTGGATTCGTCCACCTATCCACTCTCTGGCAGGTCAAGGTTCATCTAAACGTTCGGGAGCAGATTACAAACCTGCGCCCGCTTTAAAATCAACAGCGTAATATCTGAAAGGCAAAAAAGGGGGCGCTATCCTTTTTTAGCTCACAGAAGCATTTGTGATGGAATGGGCTATAAATATGATGCGTCCTTGGGGCTGGCTTTTAGGTATTAACAGAACATCCTTGCGGGTTGGAGTGTGTCGCCCCAACCCAAACGTTTCAAACCCACTCGCCAGTGGGCACTCAAAATGTTTGGGTGTCGATGGCACATCTGCACCCGAAGGTGTGTCTTTTTGCGCCGTCATCCGCCATTATGTCCTTTTCAGATCGGGGTTTGTCACCTCGACCCGCATTTTTTAAATCCACCAAACAGCCACTCCAAACTTGCACCCGCAGATAAAACACGCAAAACAGGTGAAGCTTAACCACTGAAGGACAAGCAATTTATGTACAATTAGAAGAGCCACCCATACCTTGGGCTGATTGACGGACGGGTTGGATGACGCTTAGATTCTGTCCAATAATAGAGACCATAGCGAAAAGCGACTGGTTTTTTTTCTTATGAGACCAATATAGGCTGGTTTGTCGTTAATAGACTCGCATAAACCCTCTAATAAACCGTTCATTTTAAGACCTCTTCACACCCTACTTGATTGAAAGTGAGAACCTCATGTTTTATCCCACCCTTTATATAAGCCTAGCGGGCGTGCTGCTCGGCTATTTATTCTGGCTTAATCCCGTGTTTCAAGAAGTGGCCGCAGGATTGGCGATTTTCTTATTTGGCATGATGTCACTAGAACAAGGATTCCGTTCCTTTACCGGCGGAATGCTACAAAAAATCCTCCAACATTCGACCAATAAACTCTGGAAAAGCCTTAGTTTTGGCGTGGTGTCCACCACGTTAATGCAATCTAGCTCACTGGTGTCGCTACTGACTATTTCTTTCCTCAGCGCAGAACTCATCGGGCTGGCTTCTGGTATCGGCATTGTGTTTGGCGCTAATCTCGGCACCACGACAGGAGCTTGGCTGGTAGCGGCCTTTGGCATGAAAGTTAAAATTTCTGCGTATGCCATGCCCTTGCTGGTATTCGGGCTGCTGTTTGTCTTGCAAGCCCATAAAACTTTCAAAGGCATAGGCTATGTGCTGCTGGGCTTAGGTTTTCTATTCCTAGGCATTCATTATATGAAAGAAGGCTTTGCCGGTTTTGGTAGCCAGCTTGATTTAAGTGCTTATGCCCTGCCCGGTTGGAAAGGTGTACTGGCCTATACCGGCATTGGCATCATTGCCACCGTCATCATGCAGTCCAGCCACGCTACTTTGGTGCTAACCATTACGGCCTTGGCTTCAGGACAACTCACCTATGACAACGCGCTGGCTTTGGCGATTGGCTCCAATGTCGGTACCACCATTACCGCCATGCTGGGGGCTATTGGGGCTAATAGCGCAGGCAAGCGACTGGCTCTGGCACATCTAATTTTTAATATCACCACGGGTACTATCGCCATCATTTTGCTGCCGCAATTACTCACCCTAGTGGAATGGCTCGCACCCATGCTCAACATTACCAGTCCTACTCTAAAACTGGCGCTGTTTCACACCTTGTTTAACTTATTAGGCATCACACTGATGACCCCTTTTCTGGGCCCATTGGTGCGCTTACTGGAACGCACGTTTCACAGTCAAGAGAAAACCAAACGTATATCTCAACCCTATTACTTAAATGCCTCCGCCTTGAGTTATCCCGATACCGCGTTAGAGGTGTTGTATAAGGAAAGTGAACATTTGCTCAACAACACTTTGCTGATTGTGGCGCATAGTCTGGGTTTTCAACGCCGTGACATCACTAAAGATAAAGTGTTCAAAGAAGAATTGCCATTACATGCCAGCAAGTTTGGCAAGGCTCGGATCGATGAGCGTTATTCTCGAAAAATCAAGCCCTTATATAATGCCATTATTGAGTTTTCCGCACAGGCACAAACTCAAATGACTGAAGAGCAAATACAGGAAGTTCAACAGTTACGCTTAGCTAACCGTTTATTGGTCGATGTGGTGAAATCTAGCAAAGAATTGCAAAACAACTTGCGCGAATATCTCACCGCTGATAATTCACATATTCAGCAAGAATATCAACGTATTCGCAAACAACTGGGCTTAAGCCTGCATAACGTAGTGCAATTAGGTCAGAAAACCAGCGAAGAACGTAGCATGGAACGTTTGAAAAACTTACATCAAGATATGGAAGATCAAGATGTGATTGCTAATGGTGTATTAGATCGTTTAATTCGAGAACAATTAATCACCGATAAAATGGCAACTTCTTTAATGAATGACAGTGGTTATGCTTATGATATTAACAAGCATCTATTAGCCGCTGTAGAAATCATTTTTGAATTACAAGGTGATGCTGAAGCTCTTGATTTAAGCGAACCTGATATCTTGGAAAAAGAAATTGTGGATCAACAAAGCCATAATTTAGATGAACAAGACCTTGAACATTTTTTACATGAGCAGAAAGCTTTTGTGAAAAAAATCGAGGATTTATTGGAGTTTAAGCAGAAACAATAAGATGGTATTTTTTTGCGGTGTGCTGATGGCGTGGGAATACAGCAAAATTATATCAGTTGTTAAGACTGCCAGTCCTTGAAGGACTGGCAGTCTTGGGTTTAGCTATATCGAAAGCCTATAAATGATGTGCTTTAGCTATATTAAACAACGCGCTAATGTTGAAATGGAATCACGCTTATGAAATGGTTAAATCCTGATGCACCTCATACACACACTCCCGAACAACGCCAAGCCTATTGGGAAAAGGCGCATGCAGAAGAAAATTATGACACCGTGTGGAGCATGACCGAGGATGCAGCGGTCAGGGAGAAAATTACACAGAGCTTGTCAACCTTGCCTGAGAGGCGGTGCATTTTGATTCCTGGCTGTGGTTCCCGTACCTTGCTGCAACAAGCCATTGTTAGTGATGTTACTGGGGTGGAAGAGATTTTATGTACTGATTTCCCCCGCGTGGTGGCGATGGCTGAACAACAACCACAACCACCACAAATTCGCTACGCTGCTCGTGATTCTGCCGCTTTAGGGTTTGAGAATAAGTGGGATGCAGTAGTGATAGTGAATTCTATTTTGTCTGATAGTGATAGAGAAAATCGTGCGATTCTGGCTTCCTGTTATCAAGCCCTACGTCCTGGTGGAACTTTGCTGGGCTTTTTTCCATCAATTTTTACGGTTGTAGACATGGCTCATGTTGATGCCAAGCAACGTCATTTATTGCAGCGTACCAATCTGGATCACAACACGTTTTATGAAGAACTTCAGCAAATCCATCAAATTTTTTACACACCGTTGCGCTGTCGGATGATTTTGCGCGAAGCAGGTTTTCAATTGCAATCAATGGACATCTTCTTTTGTGATTCTGAGTATTTTTTAACCCAGAGCAAAGAATATTACGGCTTAAATGATCCTGATACTGTGGTCTATGAACATTTTATTTTTGCGAAAAAACCTATGAAATGAGGTCTTGATCAATAACGCAGGAAAAATGGCACAAGAAATACTAGGTAGCAAGATCAACCCCCGTTTTTTCTTGAAAAGAGACGTGACGTCTTAATGGTGGGAAAAAGCTGAAATAATATTTTGCTCACCTTTTTAAGGATTTAAAAAGGTGAGCAAAAATTAGACATTGATAGTCTACTGTAAAGCTGTTGCACTCGTCACACTAGCAGGAAGACTTTGCGCATCTAACAACCTGACGTCAGTAATGACTTGAATTGTGTTATCGGTGCTTGGATCAACCTTAAACTCAATTTGATACCAGTTTAGTCCCACTTTTAAATACGGTATGAACACCCCTTCCTTTCTATAATATGGCAACTCAGCATAATAAGCCGGTGCTGGGCTTTGACTCGCTAAACGTCGGTTTCCACCCGAACTGTCTGTTGACTGACAAAGCGGTATTAATTCCATTTTTTTCACTACAAAACGCGATCCAGATTCAGGCGGGTTGAGTTGCTTTAACTCCATATAATAATGGTAGGTCTTTTGATATATAAAAGCGGCATTGAAAAAGCGAACTATCACATGTGGCAGCGTTAATTGCTTCGTCACTACGTCATACTTAGGCTGCTGAGAGCTGTCATTTAAAAAACAAGGTGGATTAATGGTTTCTGGTCGTTTTAATCCTATAGTAAAGCCGTGCCATTCTTCATATCCCGTTACTGTCCAACTAATAGATTCAACCGTGCCTTGAAATTGAATCACACCATCACCTTCTTGACCCACTAAAACATTGCCCTCTTGCGCTTCTAAAGAACCTGTTCCCCAATAACCAGAGCCTTGCTTAAGTAAAGAAAAAGGTGTGTTAAATTGATAACGGGTGGCTATATCGGGCGTTCCTAGGCTGACAATAGCCATGACAGGATTGGTGACAGGTTTAGAAAAATGCAAGGTATTCACAGCTTGAGTTTGCGTGCCTGATAAAGCCACCATTTCTCCACTGGGAGGCGCATTGGGCAATCCATAAGTCTCAGTCGGCGTGAAATAATTTGCAGTATCTGTGGTTTGCTCTGTTTGTGCCAGTGTGACTTCACCCGAATATTGCACAGCCACTCCCGCATTAGGCACCGCAATATAACCTGTGGCAGAACCATTTAGTCCTTCTGTAGCCGATATCCAATCGATCCATTGATAGCTTTCTGCTGGGGTTTGCATAGACAGACTACTTAAAGCAAGTACGCATCCATAACGGATGAATTTTAAAGTCATAAGATATTTCCTTAACGGGTAGTTATAACCTAAGAGCCTATACGAAGATGGGGAATCGAAGCGAAAATTCGCCCTTTTGAGGCAGGATTTTCGGTTTTTTAAGGCGAATAGCCGGCTATTTAACGAAAAAAAGCGGAAATCCTGACCAAAAGGGCGGGTTTGCAGCCGATTATCCCATTTTCGTATAGGCTCTAAGTGTTGGCAGGTGTTATTTTAAAGTAACAAATAGATAGACATAAAAAACAATGACTTGTTACTTGAAATGTAGCAGGTGGTTTGGCTTAAACTTCATCTCACCACACCCAAACTCAGATTTGGCGAATGGCAAGATAGGTAGTAATGAACCCATTAGGTGAGTAGTAGAGAACCCATTTTGTACTACTACTGACCCATTTTTCATTCCGCCTTTAAAACAGATGATAGTTATAAAGATCATCATCTGCTCTTGTCATCGTTTCATTAGATTCATGATAGATTAATACTATTGCTTTGATAGGTGATCTTCCGATTTTTTGTATTTTAACTTAAACCCTTTTGCACCTTGTTCAAAACAAATGGACTTCCATTTATTCATAAAGTGAACACTGACCCTCCGTTCTTATGCAATATCTGCATGGCTATATCCACGTATAGACATACGAACAGCCATACCTCTTTTTATTTATAATGGTTTTCCTGAATTGATGAGGAATTAGAGTGCATATTTCATGGTCATTTTTACAGTCATGCAGCCTAATTCGTAAATTTAAGTTAAATTATCATTGTTCTACATATGAATGCTGAGGGTTATAAATTATGGGGTTCAAAATTATCAGCTTATCTTAAGTAACTCCCCTGATGCACATAGCGTGAGGCAAAAGAAGCTTTTGCGTCATGTTACTTTAGAAAAATTTACTCTTGACGAGTTGTCATAAGCAGCAAGATATAGCGCTCCATGATTTTGCTCCGTGGTTAAAGCGAATTTTTGTTGGCAAGATACCTGCTGAGAAATATTCTATTTGAGTGGCTGTTGTTATTGAGAGGAAAGATAAATAATGCTGCTGAGCTGTGTTATTTTTTGTCGCAATGCAGAAAATATCTCACTTATTTTACGTATATAGTCTGAAGCGAACGAAAATATCTGTTTTTTTCCCTGCTATGCCGACTTAAGTATGGACTGATGCTTTCTTTTGTTACTTTAAGTGTTATTTTATGTTTTAAATTAATGCTTTGTGTCACATTAGTCATTAAGGAAAACCCCTGATATCAGGCTCCCACATCGCTCAAAACCATTAAAAATGAAGGCCTACAGGGGGAAGCGGCTTGAGAACATTTGAATATCAAAGTTTTGCATGGCTGGTATTTGAGCTATCTTTTCTATATATTTCTGTTTTGCCACGGCTCAAACAACCATAAAGACTATGCCTAAACGTTTTTTTAAGCGGTATATGCCGCATGCTGCCAGTATTCGGGACAACCCACGCCTGAAATTTTTTGGTACGTGGCTACATGATCCGCGTTTGTGGCACCTGCACCGTCGCCCCATTGCAGGCGGTGTAGCCGTGGGGTTGTTTTGTGCGTTCATTCCAGTGCCTATGCAAATGCTGTTTGCAGCGGCTGTTGCTATTATGTTGCGGGTCAACTTGCCATTAGCCGTCACGCTGATTTGGCTCACCAATCCGGTTACTATTCCCCCCTTGTTTTATGGCATTTATGCTTTTGGTTGTATGCTCTTAGGGCAGCCGCAACAATCTCTTGATTTTGAGTTTTCACTGAATTGGTTGATATTGGTCTTAGATCATGTGTGGTTGCCCATTTTGTTGGGAACGCTTATTTGCGCCAGCATCGCTGCTTTTTTAGGCTATTGGGGGATTACTTTTTTGTGGCGTTATCAAGTCATGCGTACTTGGCGTAAACGTCATCAGCAACGCATCAAGCTGCCTTCTGCCAGCATCAAAAACAAAGCTGTGAGTCTGGCCTCTCAGCATTTAACTGCGAGTGCTAAATCGTTAAAATCGAGCATTAAATCGAATAAAGTGAAGTAAAACACTGGCACCAGCCTTTGATGTCTAATTCATGCTATTAACGCGCTTCATACCCCGGCAATTGAGTAATATCTACTTCATCCATTTGTTCTTCTTGTAAATATTGCCGTGCATATTCCTCATAAACCTTTTCATGAATAAACACATTGAATAATTCTGGATCAATGTGATGATCTTGTTTCATGCGTCCCAAAATAGTTAGAGCAGTGGATAAAGGCATGGCTCGTTTATAAGGACGATCTCCTGCTGTGAGGGCTTCAAATACATCTGCAATCCCCATAGCGCGTGCTTGCACCGACATTTCTTCACGTTTCAAACCTTTAGGATAACCTTTCCCATCCATGCGCTCATGATGTCCGCCAGCAAACTCCGGTACACGCGCTAAATGCTTGGGATAAGGCAAGGTTTCTAGCATGTTGATAGTGGCATTAATGTGGTAGTTGATATGCTTGCGTTCTTTATCACGTAAAGTCCCTTTGGGAATACAGAGGTTTTCAACTTCGCCTTTAAATTTGCGCAAATCTTCTGTATCACGCACTTCATGAGGTTTGCATGGATAAAACAAGCTTTCACACAGTTCATCTTCAAACAATAAGGGGTGTTCTTGACCATCAGCACTACGCCAACGACGTTGGGCAATGCGACACACTGTTTGCCTATCCTCTTCTGACATGAATTCTCCACCAATATTCGCCTTGCGGATAAATTCACGCTCTTCATCTAAAGTTTTACAATAATCATTGAAGGCTTCACGTTGGTCTTTTTCATTAAAATCTTGATGGTTTTTTAGTGCAGCGACTTGTTGTTTGAGTAAATCAATTTCAGCATCTCGTTTAAGTGTTTCAAAGCGTAGGTCTACTAAGTGTATGCGATCAAAAATAGTTTCTAGCTTAGTGCCTTTATCGACTACATATTCTTTTGTAGTGATTTTCCCGCAGTCATGCAGCATACCCGCGACCCAGAGTTCATAACGATCATCCTCATTCATATCAAAATGGCGGATTTCTTCTGAGCCGTAATTGGCACGGACGGCTGCTTCTGCCAGCATCATGGTGAGTACTGGGACGCGCGAACAATGTCCTCCAGTGTAGGGGGATTTATCATCAATGGCACGGGCAATGAGTTTAATAAAGGCTTCAAATAAGATTTTTTGTTCTTCAACAAAACGTTGATTGACTAAAGCCATAGCCGCTTGAGAAGCCAGGGATTCCACCAACTCTTGTTCCCAACCAGTAAAAGGATGAATATGCCCTGAGTTGGGTTCAGTTGCATTTAATAATTGTAAAACACCAATAATCTCATTTTGATGATCGGTCATGGGCACGGTCAGAAAGGAGACTGAACGGTAGTTCATGGCTTCATCAAATTTGCGCATCCCTGAAAATTCAAAACGATCTTCTTGATATGCATCGGGAATATTAATGGTGCTTTTGGTAATCGCTGCGCAAGCAGCCACCATGTGCATGTTGGGAAGGCCTTGCGCATCATGCAGGGCAATGGGGGGAAGGCTGATGTTTTCTCCACTGGTACCACCTTTGTGTATCCCCAGTGTGTCGGTCATCATAATTTCAAACTTGAGTAAGTCTTGATCGCGGTCATAAGTGTATAACGTGCCACCGTCAGCATAGGTTAAGGTTTTTGCAGCTTCTAAAATCCTTTCCAGCAAGCGATGACTGTTTTTTTCAGAGGACAGTGCCACCCCGACGGTATTGAGTTTTTTTAGTCGATTGAGTAAATCGTAAACATCAGCATTTTCAAGCGAATTCATAAGCAGGAGCCTTTGCAAAACAGATTTGATAAGACGTGCGGGGCATGAGATATATATGAAAAAAGAACAACTTTTCGTATAGGCTCTTAATGTCCTGTATCCGTATAGACTTTTGAGAATTCAAGTATAACCTTGCCCTTTATACATCTGTCTGTGCTTAGCGTATAACAACTTCTAGGTTCCATTGACATTTGAGGGTGAGAATGTCAACAGAGCCTAACGATAACGGTAATAATTATTGGGGTTAAACAGGTGATAAACATCAAAGGGCATTAAATGTGGTAATTCAATATAGCGCAATCCTTGAGTATCTTGTTTTTCAGCTTGAGCAAAATAAACCCAAGGTTGTTTTTCATTTTTATCAGGACGGTTCAAATAAGAAGTGTCTCGAATGCCTTTGACAATTTGATCCACCCATTTCAATTGAACCGCTTTGTCTGCAAAAACATTCCAGTCACCCGCAGAATTGTGCTGATACATTTTTTGGATAAAATCATCCAAACTGATATTCATTTTTTGCGCAACAGGGGTGAGCAAACGCTGTGACCATTCTTGCGCTGTTTTTAATTGTTCTTCTAATTGGGAGACGGTACCTGTTGATACACCTGATACTTGATGATGCAAAATAATAGCATCGGGCAAGGCAAAGGATTTGTCAGCTAAAGTGGTGATAGCCGCTGCCATGCTGGCTGCATAGGCTTTAACTACTACATAGACCGGAGCATGGCTGGCTCGCATGGCTTTGATGATTTTCATTCCCTCCATCACTGAACCGCCCGGTGATTCACCGATGATTAAAAAAATCGGGTATTCTTCACTTTGATTATTGAAAAAATGAATGCGTTTAGTCACAAAATCTGCTGTACCACGTAGAATTAAGCCACCCATATCGATCTTTCGATCAGAAATGATTAAGTAATCATCAACAACAGGATCAAGTAAATAGTCTTGTTTAATATCAGCGATTGATTTTAACGAGTCTTCTAGTTTACGTTGATTAATGATGTAAGTCATTAAATCTAACTTATCATCACGTTTAAATTGACTGAACTTTAATTGCATCAGTTCATGGTTTAAACGTGTGGTTTTCAAACTTAAAGCCAGTGTTTCAGTCTTTTGCTGTTCGGATAATAAAGCATTTTCTCGACTGAGTTTGTAATATTCTTGATTTAAACCTAAAAGCTCCAGATTTTGTTGTTGTTCTCGTAAAGATTGCTGTAGTTCTAAACGTGAAATAGCGCTGCGTACTTCTGCATTTGCGGCTATTTCCTGAGCCGTTTGCAAGTCATTTTTCAAGGTTAAGGTGTCTTTTTCAGCTTCTTGTTTTTCAAGGGTCTTTTTCAAGCGCTTAAGATTTAATGCTAACTCTGCCTCTATCTGTTCTTTCTCAGCTTCTAAAGCCTGAAGTTGTTGTTTTTGTTGGGCAGAAACAATAGAGTTTTCTAATGATAATTTAGAACTTTCTAGTTTAAGTTTTTGTATGGCTTGAAGTAACGGGTCTTGTTCTTCTTCCTCTTCTGTTAAAGTCTCTTTATTATCTGCTGCCACAGGTGTGGGTTCAACGGGTTGAGAAGGTGCAGGTTTTGTTGTATTTGCCACGACGGGGGTGCCGATGGGATGTTTGCTTTCTTCTGCATAGACGTTGCTAAATACAATGAATGGCGTTATACAAACCAAGAGAGTGGTTTGAAATAAGGCTATACAAGCCGTGTTAAAACGCATGGTTAATTTCATCTGTTATTCATCCCTGTCAATCATCGAATTATAAGGTGCTTACACCTTAAAGCAGAAAAACGCCCAACTATAAAGCGAGCTATCACGAATTGAAAGGTATAATTTTGCGTCTGATGTTTGACGCACAAGGTGTTATAAGTCTTTAAGCCAAGTGGTGTTGAAGGACAAAGAATTACCCACAAACAACGCTTATCCTATTGATTTAAAACTATTATTAGCTAGTGGCTTCTGACATAAATGGGATGGTGCGAATGAAAATGGACATCATGTCACTATACACCCGCACAGAATGAGAGGTAACAACGGATGTTTATCGGTATTGATCTAGGCACTTCGGGGTGTCGTGCGATGGTGATTGATGCTCAAGCTCGCCTGATAGGACAAGCGCGTATTGATGGGCCTGCCGCGTCATTCTCCACAGGAACAGGGGGGGCAAACCCTGCCGTGTGGTGGACAAGCGTTTTGAACTTATTGGATCAACTGAGCCAACAAATAGCCACTCAACAGGTGCAGGCCATTGCGGTTGACGGCACCTCGGCTACGCTGTTGCTCACGGATGCGCAAGGTACACCGTTAGGGAATGCACTGATGTATAACGATGCGAGTAGCACACTTGAAGCACAACGTATTCAAGCTGTCATGCCTGCCCATAGTCCCGCACGCAGTGTCACCAGTAGTCTGGCTAAATTGCTGCATTTGTGGGCGCGTTATCCCAAGGCGCGTCATGCGCTACACCAGGCTGACTGGATCAGTAACCGTTTAAGCGGTCGCTATGGTATGAGTGATGAAAATAATTGCCTCAAATTGGGTTATGACGCACAGCATCAAGAATGGGCACCTGAATTAAAAGCTTTGTCGGTGCCGGAGTATTTGTTACCGCAAGTGTTGCCACCAGGCACGGCGTATGCCACTTTGCAAGCTTCTTTGGCGCAACGCTGGGGGTTTCCAGGGGACACTCAGATAGTCACGGGCACCACCGATAGCACCGCTGCATTTTTAGCCACCGGAGCGCAGTATACGGGGGATGCGGTGACGGCTTTAGGCTCAACTTTAGTCTTGAAAATTTTGAGTGAATCACCTATTTATGCTCCTGAATATGGTATTTACAGCCATCGTTTAGGTGCTCGCTGGTTGGTCGGTGGAGCCTCTAATAGTGGAGGTGCTGTGTTTTTGCAGCATTTTAGTCGTGAACAATTGGCTGCGATGACACCGCAATTAAACCCAAAACAGCCTACAGGTTTAGATTATTATCCTTTGCTGGCACCGGGTGAACGTTTTCCTGTCGCTGATCCAGATTGGCTCCCGCGTTTAACCCCGCGTCCTGATAGTGATGTCGCCTTTTTTCAGGCTATGTTGGAAGGTGTGGCGAATATTGAGCAACAAGGATATGCGCGTTTGTGTGAACTGGGAGCGGCACCGTTAAATACGCTGCGGACTACGGGAGGCGGTGCGCATAATCCTGCTTGGCAGTGTATCCGCGAAGCTCGACTGGCTGCACCCTTCTTACCAGCACAGCACACTGAGGCGGCTTATGGTGCGGCTTTATTGGCTCGACAGGGTGTGAACTGCGGAGAGTCTTTAGCACCGATTAAATAGCTTCTTAATATCCGTGATTTATTTTGATGAGGACTCAGACATGACAAGATTAAAAGCTTTTGCGATTCATTTTTCCATTAGTTTGACCGCCGTATCTGCATTAATAGGACTCACTTTATGGGTGTGGTATCCGCAGTTCTTTGCCAATGCCAGTGGTGTGTGGCAACCCTTAAGTACCATCATTTTGGTGGATGTGGTGTTGGGCCCCTTAATGACCTTGATATTGTACAAAAAAGGCAAGCCCGGTTTGATGATGGATTTATCAATAGTGGCGATTTTGCAAATCTCAGCCTTTATATGGGCACTGTGGATGTTGTATAGCGAGCGTCCTGTATTGGTGGCTTATCATGACACTATTATGATCTGCTTGAATCCTGAGCAAGCGCAATTAGCTGAAGTCGCTGATCCTTTATCATTTTTAAATAATGATGCTTTGGTGGCTCAAGCGTTATTGCCCGATCCTAAAACGCCAGAAGAAACTCAAGCCCGTGCAGCACATATTAAAGCATTACCGGCAGAGCATCCTTCATTACCTGTTTATTCATTTGGTAAAGAGTTCCAGCCCCTCACTGATGAAAACTTACCTGAAATGCTAAATGGGGAATTAGATTTAAAACCCATTTTAAAAAGAGCCCCTATTTACCAACAGCGGTGGGATAACTTTATAGAAAAACACCCCGATGCAGAACAAAAAATGGCTTTTTTTATTTTGGTGTGTGGTGGTGAAGATCATTTCGCAGCAGTAGACCCTGCTACGGGTGTGATTAAAGATGCGATAGAACTCCCCTTTTTGAACTCAAGACGAAAACATCCTAAGCAATAGCCCATCAGCAGCCATATTTGTCTAAATAGATAGATATGGCTGCTTCTCTCATTGTGAATCCTCATGCCCCATAAACGCTTTATTATTCCCCTCTTCTTATTTCTGTTTTTTTCCTGCCTAGTATTTGTACGCTATTACTCTGTATGGTATGCCCATTGGAGTTGGGATGACCCTTATCTTTTATTAAAAGCCATGCAGTATAGTCCTGCGCAGTATTTTTTTATGCCTAGTGTGTGGCAAGATGTGGTGCCCAGTTTTTTTACACCCTGGTTGTATTTTTCTTTTGATATTGACGTTTCTATTTTTGGTTTGAATCCGCTTTATTTTTATGGACATCACTTATTATCTTTAAGCTTTCTGCTTTGTATCTTGTTTATGGTGCTACGCTTGTGGATGCCTCCAAGATGGGCATTGTTAGCCTGTTCATTTAGTGTGTTTTTAGCACCGTTCCAAGTTGTAACCTATCAATTGATGGATCGACATTATATAGAAGGGTTAATCTTTGCTTTAATGAGCCTATGGTGTTGGGTGACGGCATTAAAAAAAGATAAAGATTATTTAAGTATTTTGAGTGCAGTGTTTTATTTATTGGCCTGTTTGAGCAAAGAAATTTATGTGCCTTTATTCATGGTGCTATGGTTTTTACCTGACACTGAAAAAACATTTAAACAACGTCTGACTTTTTTTGTGCCGCTGGGGATGGCGCTATGTCTTTACTTAATCTGGCGATATTGGATGCTTGATATGTGGGTGGGAGGGTATGCGCAAATTATAGAATGGCAGGCGGTGTTCTTCATACCTTGGCGTTTTATGCAGGCACTATGGGGAAATGGGGCTTGGATAGCTGTCTTCATCTTGCCTGTTGTGTTTTATTTATTTTATTCAATGCCTTCAGCACGATTGTTCATGCTGGTGTTATTAGGTGTGATAGTAGCACCCTTAATCCCTGTTAGTAATCTTTTGCAAGATGTTAATAATTACCGCGTATTTCTATTACCAAGTATTGTATTCACAGTAGGCTTTACCTATGCGATCATGCAATTACATAAAGCTCATTTTAGGTTTATCGCTAACGGCGGGCTGGCTTTATTTGTAGCCAGCCTTTTATGGCAAAATTATACAATAGTAGAATCATTTCAAGCCATGGTTAAATCTTTCAGTGCTCGTAGCCAGTTTATTGAGCAACATGATGAACAAGATGTGTTATGGGCGCATACTTTGTATTTTGATGAAGTATTAAGACAGGTGTATTTAGGTGAGAAAGGTGCTAGCAATGTACCTTGGGTGATGGTGGATTTATTAGAATATGAAGAAAACAGCTTTAATACAAAAAACATCTATACCTATAGTGCTGATTGTGAATGTATGGAAAATATCACAGCACAACTGCCAGAAAAGCTTGCCGCTTGGCAGCAAGCACAGGTTGAAAAACCGCTTGAGGTTCACATTCAGCATATATCGGGTCATCGGGTGCAATGGTCATTTGCACCTTACGCGGAAGGGCAGTATTTTTTGCTCAATCCTGACTTTTTAGGCCGTTTGCCTTTACCCGCACAAGGGCAGATTCGCAGCCTAGTACCTGATCCTTTAAGTTATTGTATTCGCTACGATGATCCTGAAGGTTGGGTGACGTATTCTCCTTGGCGGATATTACATAAACCTGAGTGATGAAGCGTGGTGAGCTTCTAATGCTTTAACTCATAATCCACGCGCAATAATAGCCCCACCATCACACAACTGATCAGCAAACTAGAACCGCCATAACTCATGAGCGGCAAAGTTAAGCCTTTGGTAGGGACTAACCCCATATTCACGCCTAAATTAATCCCCGCTTGCAGGGCGAAGTTAAAACCAATGCCATAAGCGAGATAAGCGGCGAACCAGCGTTTGGCGAGCATGGCTTGATAACCCAATTGAAAAGCACGCCAGACCAAGAGTGCAAACAAGATAATCACGCTTAATGCCCCGACTAAGCCGAGTTCTTCAGCCAAAATAGCAAATAGAAAATCCGTGTGTGCTTCGGGTAAATAGGTCAGTTTTTGGAGACTGGCTCCTAGCCCTACGCCTAGCCATTCACCACGCCCAATGGCGATCAATGCTTGAGTGAGTTGGAAGCCGGTATTAAAGGGGTCTGCCCACGGGTCCATGAAGGTGGTTAAGCGTTGAATTCGATAAGGTGCCATGAAGACCAGCGCTGACAATGCGCTGATCACCAGCAATACCCATAGCCAAAATTGTCGCATGGGTACGCCCGCTACAAATAATAAGCCCAGCACTGTAGCGAACAGTACGACCGCGCCGCCGTAATCGGGTTCTAGTAGCAATAAACTGGTCACTAGCAACAATACCAGCATAGGTTTGATAAAACCGCTAAAGGCTTGGCGGACTTCTTCTCCACGGCGAATTAAATAGCCTGCCAAATAAAGCAGCATAAAGAGTTTCATGGGTTCTGAAGGCTGCAAACGTAGTCCTGCGATTTGAATCCAACGCATACTGCCATTCACTGCCACTCCCACACCAGGCATGAGGACGAGCAGTAAGAGCAGTAGTCCGAAAAAGAGCAATGGCACGCTGAGGCGTTGCCAGCGATCTATGCCCAGCCACCAAGCGATGCTGGCTGCCAAAATGCCCGCTCCGGCATACATCATTTGTCGCCAAAAATAATATAAAGCAATGTCGTTGTGCTCGGTGGCTAAATGCACAGACGTGGAAGCCACCATGACAAGGCCGAGCAATAATAAGCTCAAGGCGATGGTCAGTAGTCCAGTATCGAGTACAGGCGGGGGAGAAGTAGAGGGGGTATCAGCCATCGGCTGTGATTTTTATTTGCCAATATTGAGCGGCTGCACGGAGCGCTACGCTCATACCGGGAAACACGCGCCGTGCTTCGTCGGGGCAATGATCGCCCAGTGCTGAGCGCATACGATTGAGTAAACGTTCACCTTGAGCGATACAAATATAAATATCCGCGCAGGCATTGCGCCCTAGACGGCGACTCATCTCTTCCTGGGCAGTGACTAAAGGAATGACATAGTGATGGGCAAGATTTTCGATGGCGAGCAGTGTTTGGGCGGTGTCGTGCGGCTGGCTGTGCAGTAAAGCTTCGAGCTTATCGAGTTCATCGGGCAGTGGTTTGAAAAAATCAATTGCTTGAGCGGCATTTAATGTCGATTGATCATCGGAGGCGATGGATGATTGACGAATCTGCTGGTGGAGTCTCCACACCCCCATGACGGCCAATAATACACCGATGACAAATAGATCAAGACTGTGGAGGTCTTGTGGAATTTTTGCCGCGCCCAATAGCCCTAAAAAAACACCAACGGCAAATAAAGCATTGCTCAATAAAGCTTTAGCGGGTGAGGGTATTGTTTGACTCAACATTCTTCTTTCCTTATTGGTGAACTCCAATACCGAGTAAGTGACACACATACTGATCATAATCTTCTCGTGCGGTACTTTTACGCACATTAGCAAAAACGCTTTGACGCATTTCTAAGGTTTGATCAAATAGTGTGCTGCTACGTACTTGCACGGGCAATAAATATTCCGCGTAATCTTCACGCAATTTTTCCAAAGCGTGAGCGGACACTTTTTCATGTTCTTGATAACGAATGGGCAATACCCGAACATCCGGTAATTCTAGAGTAAAGGTCTGACAGATGGTGTTGATCTCATGCAGCGTGGCTTCTAAACCGCTAAAAGAAAAGGCATCGCCAGCCACCGGAATAACGATCCCATCCGCTGCGCAAATGGTTGAAATCACCACCGCGCTTAGTGCTGGCGGACAATCAATCACCACCACATCAAAACCGCTCTGTCGTAATGCCTGACAAACATTGTAAACCGCATCACGTTGATGTTGAGGTTCACGCAATTCCGTATCTAACACGCCGTTGTCTAACGAAGAAGGCAATAGATACAGAAATTCGTCAATACGTTTCAATGCGGCGGGCAAATGCTGTTTGGGATCACGCCATATATCATGAAAAATCAAATCATTTGCCATGGGTACACCGTCAAAAGCCAAAGACGCTGAACCCAAAGAATCCAGATCAAGAATGCAAGTCTTAAAGCCATATTGTGCCGCACGGGTAGCCAGTGCAATGGTGCTGGTAGTTTTTGCCACACCGCCGCGCATATTGACATGGGCTAAGGTCATAAAGCTGTAATCCACGCCACGCGCTTGTAAATAGGCGCGGACTAACAAAGGCGGAATCCCCAGTTTGCCACCGGGTAAATGATAAAGCTCTGACTTATTAAAAGATTTAACTAAGGTTTGAGGCTTGCAACCGCAGATGTAAGCCAACTCTTGCGTGGTCAATACATAATGCGGAGGATTCGCCGTGTCAGCAGGCGGTTTAAGCGTATGAGGAGAAGTATTCATGGGCATGATCCAAAGAGTTTACTGATGTTACGCAAAGGCTTCTTTTTGACGCTTAAAAACAGACTTAAGCGTCAAAAAACCGCCATTGTTTCACGCTTGAGTTTACATAGTGTACGAAAAACGTAACGTTTTCGTTCACTTCACACCGTGTGCGTAACGTCAGGCGTTTATTTCATGGGTTCGGCACTGGCTTCGGTTTTATGCAACTCACCCGCGATTTTTTTGCCCTCTTCTAAAGCTTCAGCAAAATAATCACGCACCGCATCCGGGTCAAAACTTAAAAAAGTGCCACCGGATTCAAAATGCTGGATAAATACCTTCCCTAAAGCGTAAGTGCTGGCGGCACTGAGCACAGACATGCTGAGCATTCCCGTCACTTGCCCAATACCCGGAATGAATTTACTTAAGCTGCCACTCGCAGAAGCGGGTAATGCGCCGCCCAGCAAGGCTCCGATTAAGGAACGCCCTAAATCTGCCTGGAAAGGCTGTTCATATAACACCGTCAAACTATGCAGCATTTTAAGCTGAATAGCACTGACCAAAGCCATATCTAATAACGGCAAAGGCACCAGCCCAGCACCCATAGCCCCTAGCATATAGCGATGTACTAAACGCTCTGCTTGAGTTAAATGCGGCAGGCTTAAAGTGGATTCATCTGGCATGGAAAAATCAGCGGCATCGACTACAAAGGTATCTGCTTGGCTCATCAGCACTCTCCTGTAGAATTTATGCAAAGACAACATCTTAACGAAAAGTTATTCTTTTAAGGCAAGTTTTTCTATTTTTTGCAGAAAATAACAGACATGTCACGAAAAATACGACATTTGACTTAGAGCCTATACGAAGATGGGGGATCGCAGCGAAAATTCGCCCTTTTGAGGCAGGTTTTTCGGTTTTTTAAGGCGAATAACGAGTTATTTAACGAAAAAAAGCGGAAAACCTGACCAAAAGGGCGGGTTTGCAGCCGATTATCCCGTTTTCGTATAGGCTCTTAAAGTGCGGCTGCGCTCAAGGCTTTACGGGGCTTGTGATTCAGCTTGAACATGCAAAGCCAGCCACACGCTGGCTTGTTCAGGATCAGTCCATTCCACACGGTGCCGACAATGGGCGGGAATCAACACATAATCTCCCGGTTTTAAGTCATGCACCGTCTGCTCATCCGCAAAACGTAAACGGGCAGCACCGCTGAGTAAAATAACCCACTCATCCCACACCTGATCATACCATTGCCCCACAGGCGTGACCTGCCCTGTCGAGACAATACGTTCTAAACGAAAAGTTTGGCCTTGTAACAAGGTCTCAAATAATTCTTCATCTACATGAATAGGCAGCTTTTTTAATAGGTTATTCATAGTGGGCATCGCCTGAGTGCTCTGAAATACGAGCCATTTATCTAAAATTCAGGTAAAACATCATCCTCTTTGATAATAGACTGGTGGCAAGAGGTATTTATCGATTGCCACCCGTCTAATGCTACCTTATAAAGATGATGCTTGAGTCCAATTAAATGCTGCTTTCTCAACTCCAACAACGCTTAAGTGCCCAAGTCGGGCACAGTCATCTGTTGCGTTTGCGCCTGGGTGCTCATACTCGTGTGCTGGACTGCCGCCAGTTTGATCAGCTCTCTAAGGGCTTGTCAAAGCAATTGGTGTACAGCTTGATTAACAGCAAAGCAGCGGTGGATTGCGATTGCCCTGATAACCAACATTCTTTATATGAATGGCTGGATAAACGTATTCGTCGCCAAGCGGAATGGGCGCAACGTGAAACTGGGGTACATGCCTTGTGGCTGGGTTATCCCTTGGTTCATTTGCTCCCGCCTGATGGCAATGTTGAGCAAGCTGTGTTGGCTCCCGTCTTGTTGTGGCCTGTGCAGATCAATTCTAATCTACGCAAACAAGGGCAGTTGCGCATTAAGCGTGAAACTCAGGTGGGTACTGTGCGCAGCAATCCGCTGTTGTGGACTTGGCTACGGCGGCATTACCACATTAAATGGCCGCAGCCCGACAGCGATTTGGATTGGACAGGCTTGTCTGATTTTTTAACACAATGTGCTGAGTGCTTGAGTCAATCCCCCCGTATTGATATTGAATCTTCGCTGGTCAGTGTGCCTACGCTGAAAATCTTGCGTAAATCTCCTAGTTTGATAAATGCCGCCGTCTTGGGTTATTTCCATTGGCCTAATGCGGCCTTGCTGGCGGATTTGGAGGCTTTGCAGAGCCAGGATTTAGAGCACAGTGTGTTAAGTGGTTTATTAACACGTCAGCATCCCCCGCCCTCTCAGCCTTTGTTGGCACCGCCAGAGATTGATCGCTTTTTGGTGTCGGATGCGGACTTTTCCCAAATGCAAGCTGTGTGGCAGGCACGAGAAGCGCCGGGATTGGTGATTCATGGGCCGCCTGGTACGGGTAAATCGCAAACTATTGTGAATATCATTGCGGATACCTTGGCACATCAGCAGCGTGTTTTGATGGTGTGTCAAAAACAAGCCGCTTTGCAGGTGGTTCATGCGCGTTTGCGTGATGTGGGTTTGGCATCGTTATGTTTGCATTTGAGTGATGCCGACAGTGATCGTTTAAGCGTGTTTCGTGAGATTCGTGCTCAGGTGGAGGGGCTGTCCACATCAGTAGACACTGAGTCCTTGGACAGGTTAAACCATCAACGTCAGCAATTAGCTCAGCAAATTACTCGCTTGGAAACGACGCTGGATAAGCACGCGCAAGCCGTACATGTGCCACACCATGTCTTGCAAATCAGTTATCGAGATATTTTGGCTCAAAGTGCGACACTCAGTCAGCGCTTTCCTTCGTTGCGCAGCCTACCGAGTGTACAAAAACTGTTGGAAGGCGTGCCTGCTTCTGAGTTGGATGTTTTGTGTGAAAAAATCCTGAATTTAGGGCATTTATACGCCAGTGCTGATCCGCATCACAATCCTTGGTATCAACGCCAATCAGATTGTCGCTTGAATGATCATTTATTGTCATTGGTCAAATATGCGCTAGAAGAATTGCGCGAGCGCAATGCCGCGCATTTAGCCCAACTCAACACGGATAGGCCACCGTTAGTATTACCCGAAAAGTTGGCGGCGTTTTCTGATTTTATTCAGCGCATGATGCAGGCTACGGAACAGTTGAACGTGGTCGCTCCGGCACACAGCGATGAGGATAGCGCATCGCCCGATGCTTCAGCCACACTGGTCAACGCTTGGTGGCAAGCGGTGCGCCATAGTCATCAACGGGTATTACAACGGCATTTAACGGCTTGTGAAGCTGCGCTAACATTGGCGAATGAAGCGGAAGCGATGCTGTCTATATCCTTGATGGATAATGATGATTTGCGCCATCATTCGCAATTTGAACTGGATGTTTTAGAGCGCCAAGCCCGCACCTTGTTGCGTTATGCGCGAGTGTGGTGGCGATGGTTGTTACCGCATTACCATATAGCCCGCAAAGCTTTGCAAGCCTTTGCGCCTGCACAGGCTTCATTGGTGCAGGAAGCTGAGCAATTATTACTAAAAATTCAACAGGATCGATGGTGTGCTCGGCTGATTTACACGGCTCAAACACTGGTGCCCGGCCTGTCGCTGGTCAAACATCATGACGACTCCAGCCAGTCTCTCATTCGAGCTTTACGGCAAGCTCATAGCGCTTTACACAGCATTCTTTGGTTACGAGAACAAGAGCAAGCGCAGCCTTGGTTGACTCCTTTATTCGATGGAATGATAGAAAATCCCGCTGGCGGATGGGTGGCTTTGCAACAACAATTTGCTCAAGGCTTGCAACGTTTGCCATTAGCAGAGCAAGTGCTGCAAAGCATTGGTAAGTTACAAAGTTGGTTATTGCCTGAAGTGCTAGAAACACCGAAGCGACTGGTGCGTGAAGGTCAGGACTTAGAACCTTGGTTGCACACTTTAGAACAGGGTTTAAGCCAATTTCCCGCTTTATTGAGTTTAGAAGCAGAACGCCAGACTCAGACGGGGCTTGTGCGCAGAGTCATGCAAGCCTTAGAGCATTATGAGCAAGCGCGTCGCCAAATGAACGCCCCTACCCCCGCATTGCCGCAGCCGCCAGAGGATTTAGCTCAAGACAGTTATGGGCAATGGTGGGAAGCTTTGCTGCGTTTTAGTCGCTTGCAAAGCGCCTTAAATCGTTGTTTGCAGGATGCGCCTAGCCTACAAGCCTTGACCCCGCAAGCCCATGCGGACACGGTAGAAAAACTCGAAGCGGCCTTATTGGAAAAGAAGGCATTAGAAGCGGATTATATTCGTCAAATGTGGTGGCAACAGCAAGTGCCCTTGCGCTCGCGCCCTTGGAAGCGCATTTTTCAACTGCGCAGTAGTCGCCAAGCCGTGTCAAAGCGTATGCGTGAAGCGGTGATAGCAGGACATGAAGAAGGTTTACTGCAATTAAGACCCTGTTGGTTGACGAATCCTGAAACGGCTGCACAAATTTTTCCATTAATACAGCAGCTATTTGATGTGGTGATTTTTGATGAAGCCTCACAATGTCCGCTGGAGCAGGCTTTGCCGATCATTCATCGCGGTCAGCGTTTAATTGTTTGTGGGGATGAAAAACAATTACCGCCGACAGGTTTTTTTACGGCGCATTTAGAGGGCGATTTCGAAGACTCTGAGTCTTCCTCTGCCTCTTCACCCTCGGCATCAGGCTTAGAGCCTATCGAGGCGCAGATTGATCCTTATTTATTGCAAGCAGAAGACCTCTTGCAAGCCGCCAGCGGACATTTGCGAGAGACTTATTTGCGCGTGCATTACCGCAGCACACATCCCGCTTTGATTGATTTTAGCAATCAGGCATTTTATCACGGCTTATTAGATATTCCTCCGGTCTGTGATGTCTCGCAACACAGTGCCGTACATTTTTATGCGGTGAATGGTGTTTACGAAAAACGTCAAAACCAGGCAGAAGCCGAGCAAGTCCTTGCGCGTTTGCGCGAATATTGGCTGACCGACGAGGCTCTCATCCCCAGCATTGGCGTGATTACTTTTAATCAGGTGCAACGCGATCTGATTGAAGATAAATTAAGCCAGTTGTGCCAACAAGATGATGCTTTTGCCCGTGCTTATCAGCGAGAAGTGGCGCGTAGCACGGATAGCCAAGGACAAGGTTTTTTTGTGAAAAATCTTGAAAATGTGCAAGGCGATGAGCGTGATGTGATTATTTTTAGTACGACTTTTGGTACAGATCGGCAAGGCCATTTTTATCGCCGTTTTGGACCATTAGGTGCCAGCGGTGGAGAACGGCGTTTAAATGTGGGCATTACTCGCGCTAAACAGCGGGTAGAGTTGTTATGTAGCTTACCTTTACACGACATTACTGAACCCGATACGGTGAATGAGAGCTTAACTCCTGCGGCTTATTTGCAGCTTTATTTGCAATATGCTCAGGCATTAAGCACCGAGCAAGATTTTTTGGCACAAAAATATTTGCGGATATTAGGCACACAAGCACCACACCTCCATCGTCATTGCCAAACGCCGCCCGCGTTATTGCAAGATATTCAAACCTATTTATCCCAGTGGGGATATACCTCTCAAGTGTGTGTCGGTAGCGGTAGTTTAGGCATTGATTTAGCCGTGAAAGCAGCGGAACAAGCGGGTTTTATACTCGGTGTCGAATGTGATGGCAGTGCTTATTTTCGTGAGCGTGATAATCGACTCCGAGACATTTGGCGCGTGCGCTTGTTGCAACAACGGGGGTGGCGATTACACCGCATTTGGAGTGAACGTTGGTGGAATGCAAAAGCCACGGAATTAGCGCGGTTAAAAAAAGCCTTGGAGCCAATATAAAGCGTTTTTTCTTTAGCCATTGCGGGTATTTTTTGACAAAAAGCTTGACAGCCTCATCGGTCTTATGGATAATCCCCGCTTCTTTTTGGAGGGGTACCCAAGCGGTCAACGGGAGCAGACTGTAAATCTGCCGGCTCAGCCTTCGGAGGTTCGAATCCCCCCCCCTCCACCAGCTTTTTCTATCAAATAGCAGCTATCTTTGATTGGAGCAAAATAATTTGCGCGGGTGTAGTTCAATGGTAGAACTTCAGCCTTCCAAGCTGATTGTGTGGGTTCGATTCCCATCACCCGCTCCATCTTAATGCTGCTTTTTTTATGTCGAGCGTTTATGCCTATATAGCTCAGTCGGTAGAGCACTTCCTTGGTAAGGAAGAGGTCACCGGTTCAAATCCGGTTATAGGCTCCAGTTTATACGCCGTTGTTGTTTTTATCCTAGGGTCTAGTGGAGAAGCACTTTAATGTCTAAAGCAAAATTTGAACGCGGTAAAGCGCATTTGAATGTGGGCACCATCGGTCACGTTGACCATGGGAAAACCACTTTGACGGCTGCTATTACTAAATGTATGGCAGAAAAACACGGCGGTGAGTTCAAAGCCTACGATCAGATTGATAATGCACCTGAAGAGCGTGCGCGTGGTATTACCATTGCGACAGCCCATGTTGAATATGAATCTGATACACGCCATTACGCACACGTAGATTGTCCTGGTCATGCCGATTATGTGAAAAACATGATTACCGGTGCGGCACAAATGGATGGT
>JADGEH010000135.1 GCA_016744475.1 Thiotrichales bacterium
TGCACCTTGCTCACGATAGACTCGATTCCACTTCGTGACAACATCAACACCTACATTGAGAACATGGCTCATCATTTCTCTGCTTGAACCCGACAAAAACATCTTTGTAGATATAGCACGTTTAATGTCACGAGGGTCATCCTCATTGATTAAGTCATCAAGCGTCATTCTTTAATCCCATATAATAATAAATCGAATATATATTATAATAATTTTTTAGTTTTAAGTGGTCGTATGTTTGAAGAATTATCTCTATACAAAACAGGCAGGCAGTTTTTACTATTATTGGCTGTAGTGCTTCCCGCCCGTCTAAAACCTTGTATGATTGACTGGCAAGCACATCTTTTTTTCTTTTTGCTCTTACGTTTTTTCCGCGCTTTTTTACCACGATTGGCTTTATTGATGGCCTTGGTGAGTTTTGACATGAGTGCGGCGATCCGAGCAGCCAATCCAACGGCGAGTCCTGCCGCGTCTAAGCCTGCACTTAACACACTCAGCACCACGGCTTCCATCAATAATTGGATGATTTCGTTGACAATCTCTTGAATGATGGGGAGGTTGGAGAATTCACAACTCAGGCATTCTAGCAAGCCGCCATTCGCCCCACTTTCAATCAAATAAGCTCCCACGCCAGTCACCATGGGTGATTTCAGTTTGTGGAATCGTGACGTTCTTGTCCGGTGTTGATGGCGTTTTCGATGTCATTACGCACCGCATCGCTGATCTGGAGCTTATCTTTCCATTGGGCGTAGTTGTCTTGGGTGATGAGCGCGGTAGGATGGGTAGAGGCACGCCCTTAAACCTGTTTTAATTACAAAACTATCCCGTTGAGAAAAAATCAAACCGTGGCGATGCAGGTGATGTTTATCCTGGTAGCACAGATAAAAAAGCGTTTGATGATACTTCTACGCCAAATTCTAAATTATATAGTGGTTCTGCCAGTTTAGCGTCAATCAAAGATATTAGTGCTTCAGGTTCAACCATGAAAGCGACTTTGTGTCTTGGTGATCAAGGGGTTTTAACAGCATCTCCTACACTTCTTGATTTTGGAACAGTCAATGTTGGTAATTCTAAAGCTTTAACCATAACATTTTCAAATTCTGGATGTACAGATTTGCATGTTGATGGTTTTGCCTGGACTAGTCGTGGGGGTTTAACACACACACATACTACATGTTATGGAACGATCAAATCAGGTGCTACTTGTACCTCTAAATTTACTTATAAACCTACCGAAGCTGGATCTCATTCAGGTTATATTTCTCCCCGTAAAGAAGGGAAAGCTTATGTCACTGCTAATTGGAAAGGAATAGGTAGTGCAACTATCCAGAAGCTCACCGTTTCAAAAGCAGGTTCTGGTACTGGAACAATCAATAGCAACCCAGCAGGTATTTCTTGTGGCAGCACATGCAACAAAGATTACCCAGTTAATTCTAATGTGACTTTGACAGCTGCCGCTGATACGGGTTCAACATTTATCGGATGGACTGGTGCATGTTCAGGTACTGGAAGTTGCACAGTGAAAATGGATGCGGCAAAGACTGTCGTAGCGACCTTTAATTCATTACCTAAGTACACTCTGTCTGTTAGTAAAAATGGTTCAGGTACAATCACAAGCAGCCCAGCGGGCATTAACTGTGGTAGTGATTGTACTGAAAGCTATACTTCAGGCACTAATGTTACCCTAACAGCAACGCCTGACAGCAATATTGTATTTGCAGGTTGGTCTGGTGCTTGTACAGGTACAGGAAGTTGTACTGTTAGCATGAATGCAGCTAAAACAGTCTCAGCTACATTCAGTACTCCACCTAATATCCAGCCATCGCCTTCTAGCGTTAATTTTGGTTCAGTCAATGTGAGTCGAACCTATTATAAGCTGCTGTATATTTGGAACAAAGGAAGCTCTTCTCTAAATATAGGAAAAGTTACTTTTTCAGGTGCAAATGCGAGTGAATTTACAGAGTATTCCTCTTCGTATTCATGCACGAATAGAACTGTTTCACCAAACAGTTATTGCCGTCAGTACATTCGTTTTATGCCAACATCGGCTGGAACGAAGAGTGCTAATTTGGTGATTCCTTCTAATGATCCTGACACTCCTTCGCTTTCTATTCCTTTAAGTGCAACAGCGACAGAAGTTGGCGCTACTGCTGATCCAGCTTGTAATCTTACTCCTACAATCACTGCAAATGCAGGCGCAGGATTGAAAGTATGGGCAAGATATAATTCCTCCACTGGGAAATATGATGCAGTTCCTTTCGGCACTTGGGATAAAAACCGTGTACCTAATAAAGATGATATTGTCCATATCAAAACGGGCGTCACCATGATAGGTATTCCTTTTTCCGAAGTAAAAGCGCTTTGTGTTGAAAAAGGTGCAACCTTGAAAAGCATGAAAAGTAATTCTTTAGAGATCATTGCTTCTCAGGGAATTGCAAATTATGGCTCTATCATTGGTAATATTGACCAACATGCTACCACTAAAGATCAAGGAACTTGTGTTCAAAAAGAAGGTAATAGTGTCATTTTGAAAGCAGGTTCTTCCTTTAGCAAACGAGGTAAAGCTGGTGATTGGTGGTGGTATGGTTCTGGTGCACCTATTTACAACAATGGCTTAATCGAAGCTGCTCCTGGTGGTAATGAAGGCGGTAATGGCATTGGTTGCGTTGGTAAAGGTGGCGACGCGTTGGTTCTTGGTCGTAATACCACAAATGATACTAATGGTATTATCAGAGCAGGAAAAGGTGGTAGTGCAACCGTCTCAAATACCATAACTGGTGGTACAGGTGGTCTCACACAAGTTTGGGGTAAATTGGGTGGTGCTGGAAACTTACTCAACAAAGGACAATTCTACGCTGGGGCTGGTGGCAACGGTTGCTCTGGTGGCGCAGGTGGAAACTTATGGATTGTTTCTTTACCTAATGTATTCCTTCGTTCAGGTAGTATTCATCAATCTGGTGACGGCGGTAAAGCACTCAGCAGTTGTCCGACAGGAAGAAATTATGTAGGCAAAAAAGGTTTTGTCCGTATTGAACCTAGTGTCATTTCTTTAGGTGCTAATGCCAGCGTTGATGGTGGTGAAGTCACTATTTTTGGTGGCAATGATTGGACATTGGATTTAAGTAATGCCAATGGTGTGTTAGTGCGTGCAACCGAAAGCATTACTTTACAAGTTGGAGAAGGTAGTGTAGTGAATTTGTCTGGTAACACTGTTCCTGTGCTGCAAACTGATGGCGAAGTCAAAATTTATTCTGACAACATTTTGCTTGACGATGGCGTGCAGTTGTCTGATGTGATTAAAGCCAGCAAAATCACAGTTGAATCTGCGAAGATTTTACGTGCAGTTTCTTTAACTGGAGCCAATAAGTTGGCTGGTGTGCCTAACACGACGTTGGCCTTACGTGTGAATCTGGCTAACGGTGGGCCGACAACTGATACTTATTCGTTGAGTGTTAGTGATACGGCAGGCTGGCAATTAAGTGCAATTGAACCCTCTATTGAAGTTGAAGGTATTGACTCGATTGATTTGGCTCTAAGTATCACTGTGCCAGATGCATTGGGAACAACAAATGTTGTCACTGTAACAGCCACTTCTCAATCTGATAGCAGCGTAACTGCCAGCACCCAAGTGAGTATTGAAGTCGCAGAAGCTGACACTGACATTACAATTCCCCCTCCTGTTGCATACAGCGCTTCAGGCACTATCACTGATCAGTTTGGTGATGTTGTTTCTGGTGCTGCTCTGACCGCAACTGATAAAGCGGATAACAGTAAAGTCATCACGAGTTCAACTGACGATACAGGTTATTGGCAATTAACAGGATTGGATGCTGGCGATTACAGCCTGACTGTTGTAAAACAGGGTTACACTTTCACATCTACAAGCTTTACAGTGGGTGATGGAAATAACGCTCAGGTCAATATTGAAGCTGTTAAAGTCGTTGATGAGGTCATTGGCAAATACACCGCCCACGGCACTCTGAAAGATCAAACTGGGCAATCTCTGGTTGGTGTCACTGTTGAAGTCAATGGCAAAACTACTGTCACTGATGAAAACGGCAACTGGTCTATCGGCGATCTGATTGAAGGCAAGTATCAAGTCATCGCCACCCAGGGTCATTTCCGCTGTGTCAACGCAGGTTTTGAAGTTGGCAATCAGCAATATGAGCAAGCGGTTGGTTGCTCCGAAGTCACAGCGATGAAAGTGCTGGTTAAACCACACACCTGGCGTTCTATTGTGCGCGGTGAAAGTTTGGTTTACACCATTACTGTAATTAACGGCGGCGATGAAACTGCAACGGGTGTGAACTTGGTCAATGCGCTCAGTGGTGCTGTGTTTCAGGGCAATGAAAACGAGATTGAAATAGTCAAGTTTGAAGGCTCGGGCGGCAGTGTGTGTAATGAAAGCGATCTCACTTGCACTCTGCCTGATATGGAACCCGGTGATCGTGTTGAAGTGAAACTGGTGGTGCGTGCTTTACAAGCCGGTGATCTAAGAAACACTGTGACGCTGACCTCTAATGAATATCCTGTGGATAAACGAGGGACTACGGCCAATGGTGTCAAACCTTATCTGTATGTCACTTTGCCAGATGATCCTAAAAGAGTGCAGATGTTGAGTGAGTTGAGTTATCACATCGTGCCTGAGCTGAGTGAATTAGCACCAAAACCCGTGGCTAAAGATGTGATGTTGGAGATGAAACTCACTGAAGAAACTGAGTTAGTGAGTATTGATACTTCAACAGGTAGCTGCGATACCAGTGCATATCCTAATATTGTTTGTGAGCTAGGAGATTTGCCAGCAGAGAGTGATCCTGAAAAACGTGAAGCCATTGATTTACGTATCAAACTGACTGATCCCAATCTGTTGGTGGTATTGAATAAAGCCAGCATCTCTGCCAGCAATTATTCTAAACAAGTGAATCGTGAACGCACACGAGTTGTCTTACCGCCGGTGAAAGTGGATGCTATTTTTGTATTAGATACTACCAATAGTATGCAAGAAGAAAAGGCGGCTGTGATTCGTGGTTTGAATGCTTTCATTGATAAGCAGGTTGAATTGGGTGTTTCTCCGATGGTAGCATTGATTGAGTTCAAAGATAAAGTGTCCTTAGTATATGCAGGTGATGATATGCAAGCACTGAAAGCTAAAGTAGAGAGCTTGCAAATTGAAGGCGGTGGCATGTGTCCTGAAGCCTCGGCTGAAGCTTTAGATTTAGCTCTGGAACATATTAAAGATAACGGCACTATTATCTTCTCAACTGATGCTTCTCCTTATCCAAGAACGGATATTAATGCTTTAATTGAAGGTTTTAATGAAAAAGAGGTGACATTTATTCCTCTGGTCTCCGGTGATTGTACAGTAGGAGAACGTTCCTGGAATGATCTGGAAGATGGTGTAAACTAAAAACCATTGTGTGAGCATTCAATTTTTATGTTGGATGATAGAATGCTCACCTTTTTAATCTTGGAGGCACGTTTTTAAATTTAAAAACGTGCCTTTTTTTGTGTATAAGAGGATATTTACAATGAATTCATTCAAGTTTAAATGTGTATTGATAGGATTGTTTTCTGCAATGGCTATCACACCAATTCAAGCAGAATCTAGTGGATGGAGTTCTGAAGTTTTTTGTCAAATTGCACAACAAACCGATAACTGGTGTGTGCCTTTATCATCAACAGGACAAGATTCAGATGTATGGATGGACACTTTTGCCAATATTGTGGAAATAGCTTTAGTCGATGTGGTCAAAGCTTTACCTGATGAAACGGGTGACACAGGAACAGGTTCGGATACGGGCAGTGGAACTGACACTGGCAGCGGCGATACAGGAGCAGGCTCGGATACGGGCAGTGGAACTGACACAGGCAGCGACAATACAGGAGCAGGCTCGGATACAGGCAGTGGAACTGACACTGGCAGCGGCAATACAGGAGCAGGCTCGGATACAGGCAGTGGAGCTGACACTGGCAGTGACAATACAGGAGCATCGGATACGGGCAGTGGAACTGACACAGGCAGTGACAATACAGGAGCATCGGATACGGGCAGTGGAACTGACACTGGCAGCGGCGATACAGGAGCAGGTTCGGATACGGGTAGTGGAACTGACACGGGAACAGACATCGGCAGCGACAGTACTGGAGCAGATTCAGGGACAGGGACAAGTACGGATAGTGGCAGTGATACTGGCAGCACTGGAAGCGGTACAGGGACAAGCAATGGCAATGACACGGGAAATACCACAAATACGGGCGGCAGTAGTGGAACCGGAAATAGCACTGGAACAGGTGATACAAAGAACCACACAGGGATAGATGATGGCAACAATACCGACAGAGATAGCAATGACAATCATGTGATAAATACGCCTGATTTAGTGTCTCGCCTCATCAATATTAGTGCCCGCTGCAAAATAGAAGCGGCACCCAACAATGCTGTAGTCGGTTTTATTATTGATGGAACGGGTAAAAAAAGATTATTGCTAAGAGCTATTCGTAGCGCTATTGAAGCAAATTCTCAATTTGACGTGCATCTCACTTTGTATCGCATTACACCTCAAATTGGCATTAAGATCACTGAAAATGATAATTGGAGAACAGGTTTACAGGCCGCTGACATCATGACATTGCCTATTCATCTACAACCCGCTCATGATACGGATGCAGCGTTGTTAACAGACTTAGAACCCGGTGTTTATACGGTAGAAGTGACAGCAAACCATGCAGGTATTACCACTGTGAGTGTGGATGATTTGGATACTGATGCAGGTTTAAGTGCTCAATTAATTAATATGAGTGGACGTTGTAAAGCAGGTGTCCATGATATGGACAGTGCTGTGATTGGGTTTGTTATTCAAGGTCAAACAGCATTAAATACATTACTGCGAGGTATTCGTAGTGAGATAGAAAATAATGTGCTTGATCCCTACATGAGGCTTTATCAATTTGTGAATCATCAACCACAACCATTAGATGAAAATGATTCATGGGCAGAATATCCTCAAACCCCCATTGCTAGTAGACGTTTGCAATCTAACTTAGTGCCCGACAAGCATACCGATGCCGCTATCTTGAGAAGTTTAAATGTCGGTATTTACACGCTTAATCTTTATGCTAATGATATTGCGGGTATTGCCACTACCAGCATCGATCTCACACCTTAAATAGACTTGTGCTCTATAGCTGATAGGAAACCTTCATTATATTGGATGAGTTTTCCATTCAGCTATAGAGAATCAATACCGACATTCAAGCCTACAAACGCATTTCTGCAATCGCTGCTACCACAGGATTGCGAATATCCCCTTCAATGCTATCCCCCAATTCCTCAATTAAAGACAGTGTGAGTAAATTAAATAATACTTCCGCACGAACAATATAAACATCCTTCTTGGGTAATTGATAACTTAATTGACGTTTCTCAAAAGCTTGCAGGCGGTTATCTTTAAGCACAGCGGATTTCTTAAACGGTACTAGAGGGGCCTCTTTATTCTGTTTTACCGTGTATTTCAATACTGCATCGGGATCATCTTTTTCATCGGGTGGATAACTGGTGAAATTGCTCCATAAGAGTTCATCTTTCTCAGAATAAGCTGTGACTTTCACCAGCGCATTACGATAGGGAACGCCGCCTGGAAAGGGATGTGGCAGCATGTTTTCTAGGTGCACAGTCAATGCTAATGAGTCAGTTTTGTGTTGCACATCCAGTGTCACCACCACAGAGCGGGTCAACACAGCATCATTATGCGCACTTAATACCGCATGATTAGCCAGTCCATCGGTTTTTGGCATGTGGCAAGATTGGCAAGTCACGCTGCGCTCTGGTACTTCCATACCGATTTGGCACATTTCAACTTGATCATAACGAGTGTGACAACCTAAGCAAACGCGATTGGTGCGCAGAAGAGCTTGATTGGGTTCCATAGGGAAAGGATGAGCCGCATCTTGCACGGGAGATAAATAGCGCCCGGAAGGAGCCTGCAAGTAGTTTTCTGAACGTTTGTAAGCACTTAAGCCCACATTGTTACCCGTTTGTTGATCCGCATGGCCTTTGTATTCTCGCAATGTGTGGCACACCACGCAGTTGACACCCTCTTTGTAATTGAATTCATCCAGCTTGGTGTTGCCATCTTTTGCCGCATTGGGCGCATGACATTGCAGGCAGACAGGATATTCTCCATCAATAGTGACCCCCTCTTGCAATGGGTCGCCTGCACTTTTTTGATACAAATGTGCAAATACAGAATTGGTTAATGGCGTACTTTTCGCGTGCATAGAAGTACTCCATTGCTCATAAATTTTGGGATGACAACCGCCGCAGGTAGCGGCAGGAATATGATGTGGATTGATTTTAAGGGCTTCATTTTCGTCAGCGGTGAGTGTCAGCGATAAGCTCAGCCAGAATAAGCCCATTAGACCTGTGAAAGTGCGCATGGTAGATCATTTCCTAAAGTAAAATAGAATGTAATGAGTGGTTTATAAAAAGCTACGTGGTGGGGAATTGATTAAAGCTATAGCATCGAATGTCTAAGGTAGATGCGTGTTCCATCAGTGAGTTTGATGGGGCTATGCAATACTCATGCACTGTCTTTTCAAACACGCTTTGATGTTGTGCTAGGCTCTGTTGACATTTGGTGATGAGATGGGTTTTTGAGGATTTTTTGCGCCTAGCAAGGGGCGTAAACAAAGACCCAAAAGCCACCATCATCCCAATGTCAACAGAGCGTAAATCCCTGCTCGGTTTATTAATTTGGCGACAGGGGCAATTGTATGGAGAACACGCTACCCGAGTTGACATGACTTTCAACCGTAATACATCCCCCCAACAATCGGCAATAATGTTCACAAATAGCTAAACCTAAACCGCTACCATCATATTGACGAGAATAACTGGTATCCACTTGGGTAAAGGGTTGAAAAATAGTGTTCACTTTTTCAGGTGGAATACCAATACCTGTATCCCTCACTTCGATTAATAGTAGATGTTGTTGTTCATCATGTTTTACATTGAGTTGAATCTCACCTTCTTTTGTAAATTTAGCCGCATTACATAATAAGTTAAGTATCATTTGACGAATTTTTTTTTCATCGCTATACATGCTGCCTAAGTGTTCACTGGTTTTAATCTGCAATTGATTTTTATGCTGGAACAACATCGGACGAAATAAAGTTTCTACTTCCTTTAATGTTTGAGTGATAGAAAAGGCATGAAGATGAGTCTCCATTTTACCCGATTCAATTTTTGCAATATCCAGTACATCGCCAATTAAATCTAATAATTGTTTGCCTGCATGAGTGATTTTATTTAAATCTGGTACAATATCATTCATTCCAGAGTCTTGGGCATCTTCGCGTAACATATCGGTATAACCAATAATTGCATTTAAGGGTGTACGCAATTCATGACTCATGGTGGCTAGAAATGCATTTTTAGCATGGTTAGCCGCCTCTGCAATATGTCTTGCTTCTTGATGTTCCATATTACGTTTTTCTAACTGCATATTCCGCACTTCTAACTCACATCTTAGTTTACGCAAACTAATATGATTATTAATGCGAGCCAACACTTCTTCTTGCTGAATCGGTTTTGTAATGTAGTCAGCAGCCCCTAATTCAAAACCTTTTACTTTATCAACACTATCGGCCAATGCCGTCATAAATATCACAGGTATATCTTTTGTGGTTGCCTGGGATTTCAATATACGACAAGCTTCAAAGCCATCCATGATAGGCATCATAATATCGAGCAAAATCAGATCAGGATGTGCTTTTTCTGCTTTTTTAACCGCTGCCTGTCCATCTTTAGCAATTAATACTTTAAATTCATGGGAACGTAGAAAATCGGATAATACTCCTAAGTTAGCGGGCATGTCATCGACGACTAAAATAGTATCTTGCTCTCGTTTTTCTTCTTCATTTTTAAGACAAGAGGGGCTTTTTTCAATAGGAGGAAATGTGGAGCTACTCATCATATTTAACATTTAACTCATTTAGTGGATAGTATGATATTTTTTAATTAGAGCTTCAATTTTTTCTTCTTCAAAATCATCGGCTAAACAGATAATCTGTTCCATTAAGGGTGTCACTTCTGGATGTTGCTGTGTTATTTTAGCGCAATATTCAGATAAACCACTGAGATCACCCAGCGCCAAAAACTCATCAAACTCTTTAATCATATCAGGGCTTAATTGTATATTGCTATCATCAATAATATTCTGTGTTGATGAAGACTCTAAACCTTTTTCTTTGCAGTGTGGTGAAGAATGTTCTATATACACCCAGGTTAAACTCAATAACTGACTAATTTCTTCTAACAATAAATCAGCCCGAACGGGTTTCGGTAAAAACACATCACAACCCGCTGCCTTGCTTTGTTCTTGATATTTTTCAAATACACTGGCAGAGACAGCGGCGACAGGTACATTAGAGAAATGTGTACCTAAACGCAGACGACGAACAAATTCGAAGCCATCCATTTTAGGCATGACTAAATCGGTTAAGATTAAATCTAGCTGTTGCGCCTGTTCTACCTGATTTAAGGCTTCTTGCCCGTTTGCAGCTTCAATGACATTAAATCCCAAGGGTGTGAGCAAATTAACTAACACCGAACGATTTTCCCATTTATCATCCACTACTAACACCTGTTGGCGATCACCTTCATAACCCACAATCACCGGAGCCTGCGGTGTATTCTCGTGTCTTTTGACCAATCCTTCTGTCACAGTTAAAGGCAAAATAGTCCAAAAGGTACTGCCTTTACCTAACTCACTTTTAACTTGTAGTTCTCCTCCCATCATTTCAACTAAACGTTTAGTAATGGTCAGTCCCAATCCGGTGCCTATTGCTTTGTAGTTAATATCACCAACTTGATGAAAGGGATCAAAAATAGCGTTAATGTCGCTCTCAGAAATGCCTACACCAGTATCGCTGACTTCAAAATGAATACCTTCTTTGCAATGCCCTACTTTCAAAGCTACGCCACCTTTTTCTGTGAACTTAATAGCATTGCCTAATAAATTAATTAATATCTGGCGTAGACGTTTTTCATCACTGCGCACACCGTCTGGCAAAGCGGTCAGGGGTTCATATAAGAAAGCAATGTTTTTTTGCCCCGCACGCATTTCAAAAATTTCTACAATGCTATATAAAAACTCTTCCAAGCTAAAATCAATCTCATACAAATCTACTCGATCAGCTTCAATTTTAGATAAATCAAGAATATCATTAATTAAACCTAATAAATAATCACCGCTTCGATGAATAATATTGACACCTTCTAACTGCTTTTTGCTCATTTCTTGATCGCGTTCAAGAATCTGTGCATAGCCTAAAATACCATTTAACGGTGTGCGCAATTCATGACTCATATTTGCAAGAAAAGTGCTTTTAGCATAATTAGCCGCTTCAGCTTTTTGTTTGGCTTGAATCAAATCTTGGTTAAACACTTCTAGTTCTTCATTACGTTGGGCTAAGGTGATTTGACTGAGGCGCAATTTAGCCAAGGCTTTTTTCTGTTTTTCTACTTCTCTGTTTAAGGCTGTAAATTGTGCCGTTTTATCTTCTTGACCAGAACAACGCAGTAATAAATAGGCGGGGCGATCAGGGGCTGGAGGTTGTAACAAACAACCTTCGCAAATGAGCCTTTCAACAGCGCCATTTTTTTCTATATTTAAAGCTAATGGCAAAGCAATACGACTACGTGCGCATTTTTTTAAATGCTGTTTCAGTGTTTCAGTAGAACCTACGGAGATATCAGGTAAAGAAGTGCCTATAGCAGAGGCGCCACCTAATAAGCCTAATGCTTTTTTATTAGCAGCCAGGACAATTCCTACAGAAGTGCATAGGATTAGTGCTTCTTTGCCAAAAGCGAGACTAAAACTTTGAAAAAGTTCAGGGGTAATCAGGGTAGAGTCACTCATA
>JADGEH010000023.1 GCA_016744475.1 Thiotrichales bacterium
AAAACTGAAAAAGGATTTAAACCTATAAAGAAAAGATGGGTTGTTGAACGAACATTCGCATGGCTTACAAGAAACAGAAGGCTTGCGCGAGAATATGAATATAGCTAAAATACATCATTTATAGGCTTACAATATAAACAAACCCAAGACTGCCAGTCCTTCAAGGACTGGCAGTCTTAATAACTGATATAATTTTGCTATAGTGCTCCATTCTTCATCAGTCAAGTATCCCTCACTGCCTATGTATCCCAATAGCAAACCTTCTGTATCTTGTTCACGATAGACTCGTTTTCACTTCGTGACAAAATCAACACCTACATTGAGAACATGGCTCATCATTTCTCTGCTTGAACCCGACAAAAACATCTTTGTAGACATAGCACGTTTAATGTCACGAGGGTCACCCTCATTGATTAAGTCATCAAGTGTCATTCTTTAATCCTATATAATGATAAATAGAATGCATATTACAATCATTTTTTCAGCTTTAAAAAGCCGTATGTTTGAAAAATTATGTCTATAGACTCGATTCCACTTTGTGACAAAATCAACATCTACATTGAGAACATGGCTCATCATTTCTCTGCTTGAACCCGACAAAAACATCTTTGTAGACATATAGCAAAATTATATCAGTTGTTAAGACTGCTAGTCCTTCAAGGACTGGAAGTCTTGGGATTGGCTATATCACAAGCCTATAAATGATATATTTTAGCTATAGCACGTTTAATGTCACGAGGGTCACCCTCATTGATTAAGTCATCAAGCGTCATTCTTTAACCCCATGCAATAATAAATCGAATATATATTATAATCATTTTTTAGTTTTAAGTGGTCGTATGTTTGAAGAATTATCTCTATATACGCTCCTATCTCTCAACGCTACGCAAGCCATCTGAAAATATTCTTGAGGCTCTCATTGATATGTTCTCAGGAAACCCCCGTATACCTGAACTTCATGTGTCAGAGACGTGAATGGTTACTCAAAAGAAACGCTTTCCCAGCGAGGTGCATGGCTAACGGTTTCCAATAATATCCAGCTTGCTCCGTCATCATTGGAGGATTCGACCTGCAAGCGGTCATCTTGATGGCCTCCCGCATTGGCAAACCAACGGCTGTATAGCCATTGCAGGTGCGTTAAGCCATTGGCCTGAAAACGGGGAGAAGTCAGCCAGGTGATGCCGTCTACATCATGACTGCCTGTATTTGCACCTGTATTTGCGCCCGTGACCCAACCGTAGTGACCGGAAGCACTGAGGTGGTCTGCTCCTGGTTGAATCATGTTCCCGTCTAAGCGGGTTTGTTGCGGCACAGCACGTTGCCAAGCCCAGTCTTGCTCTGGGTTGCTGACCTGCCAGGAAAAAAAATCTGCGCTGTCCATGTGATCGTGAAGCAAAACCCGTTGCGACCCTAAGAGCCTATACGAAGATGGTGAATTTTCGCTTCGATTCCCCATCTTCGTATAGGCTCTAAGTGTAGTTTGATGCGCTCATGAGACGTTACACCGTCATAATTTAACGCCACATCCAGCTCATAAATCTGTGCAGGATCAAGGGTTGATGGCAATGAAATATCAAATAATTCGCTATGACCTTGTTGATGCGGTGCGAGGGAAACAAAGGATGACGACCCGGCTACGAACACTTGTGCATTCAGCGGCAAATGCCTTGGTTTTCAAATAGCAGGGTCAACTTCCACTGCTCGCCAGGGTCGAACCAGGCATCAGCATTGCCTTCTTGTGCCTACCTGGTGGGTTCATGAAAAACATCCCTAGCCCCCGCCCATTCTGCCATTAACTGAAAACCGGGGCGCACCGACTCAAACAATGCTGGAATACGCGACGGTGCAGGCCAAAAACCGTCCTCTTTAGTGCCAATTTCTACGGTATACGCGAGGCTGCCATGCGTAGCATAGTGATAATCATCGCTGGCACTATAGCTAAAACCGTATAGCTCCCAAGCCGTGGCAGCGGTATAAGCATTGTTGGCGGTCGCGCTATTGGCATAGCGGCGAAAAACCGCGTCATTTGCTGTGGGCTACATGGAATATTCCCAAGGGAATATCCATTCATTGCCGTAAGTATGGACAGAGATCGATACCGTGGGTATTTGCTGGTAAAGAACATCACGAATCACGGCGATTTCAGGTTCAGAAAAAACGGCTTGTCCTGGATAAATACTGCTGTTAGGCAAGCGTGCATCGCGTCCCCATTGCCAGCCGTAGTTACGATTCAAATCCACGCCATAACTACCATCGCCATTATCGCAGCGATTTTTGCGCCACAGACCACCGCCGTTAGGGTGAAGGCTGCGGTTGTATTCATAGCCGTCGGGATTGGTGCAGGGCAACAGCAAAATATTACGTGTTTGAAGTAGACGGGTTATATAGAGAAAATAAATCAGTTATACGACAGACCTGGCAGGTTTCAAAAATCTGCCAGGTCTTAATCACTATGTTCCAGTACAACTGAAATATTATCCCTATATCAGCATCAACACTGTATTGGGCGGCTAAATCATAAGCAAAACGCAACAAGGCTTCAGCGGACATGGCTTCACGGGCATGATGCAGGGCATCAAACCACACGGTAGGTTCATCCGCTTCATATTGATTGGGTATGTCTGAAAGGCGTATTGCCCACAACTCGCGCCCCTCGATACTCGTACCGATGGAGAATTTTTGTGAGACCTGATGCGGAAACCTATTTGCCAGCCAATCCAATGCGGATTCGATGTCTGCTAGAGTACGAAAGCCCCCCATGGATGCGCTTAACGCTGTGCGGCATTGGGCTTGTTTATCCTTCGCGGCGCGTTGGGCGTAATATTCTGTCAGGTTTTCGATCTCCACTTGAAAATCAAAGCCAGCAGCACGCAGACGAACCTGTTCAGCATCGTTGGCATAAATACTTATCCACCCGGAAGGGGCTAGATCAAAATCCGTAGTGATCTGCGATAGGCGTGTTAATTCAGCAGAGGATAGAGTGGGTAATTTAAGTAAATCTTTGATCGAGATACTGTCTGCGCCATACGCAGGGTTTAGTCAATAGACTTGTTACAAGGGGTATTCATCGACTGCAAAGGCGTGGATTTTGGCCTGTTTTTCCGCTTTTTCTCAACCCCCCCCCCGTTATTCGCCTCAAAAAACCGAAAAAATAGCCTCAAAACCACACCTTTTCGCTACGATGCCGATCCCTCGCAACAAGTCTAATCAATACTGTAGACAGTAAAAGGACAAGCTGTGTTGTGTGTATGAGTAAAGTAAAGGCTCATTTTTAGCGGATGTCCAACACCTGCGGTGTGCAGTGCCATGAGGCTTCATGCAGACCGCATCATGTGAGATAAATAGGTGTATTTTTTAAGAAAAATCATCTGGGTTTATGAGATTGTCATTGTCAGCAGGCATTTGCTTGATATATTATGCAAAGCTGATTTAGGTACTTACTAATATAACAAGATTCTTATATGTTTCTGGAAGCCAAATGTTATGACCGATAGCAGCCATTCGATTGCACTGATTACTCAGGATGAAGATATTGAGCGGGCCTCTCGTTCCATGAAGGCCATGTCTCACCCCCTACGCTTGAAAATTCTTTGTACACTGGGTGAAAAAGAACTCAGCGTACAAGACATTGTTGAACATGTGGGAACATCTCAAAGTAATATTTCTCAGCACTTAGCTATTTTACGAGATAAGGGTATTTTATCTTCGCGTAAAGATGCTAATCGCGTATATTATCGCGTCAGCGATGCCCGAACTTTGCGCTTAATCAGCATGATGCGTGAAGTTTTTTGTTCTTTTTGTGTGTAACCATTCCATCTAGCCAGTAGCATTAGATTCCCTTATACTCTGGCGTCATTTTTTTATTCCACTTTACTGTTTACGACTCTAGGTGAACCTATGACTATTGATCGCGTTATTTATATTGTGGCAGGTCTTTTTGTGATGTTGTCTTTGGCACTTGGCGCACCCGCAAGTCCTATTTACCTCAGCCAGTATTGGTTGTTTTTAACAGCTTTTGTGGGTTTTAACCTGTTTCAAAGCGGTTTCACTAAATTTTGCCCATTAGCCATTATTTTGAAAAAAGTAGGCTGTTGCAGCAATGCCAGCTAAGTAGGATTAAATGAATGGAACATTTACCGGAATTTATTTCCAACCATGTCTTCCTAGTATTAGCTTGGACAGGAACCTTGGTTTTTATACTGTGGCATTTTTTGGGTGAAAGCGCACAAGGTATTCAACGCCTTGCCCCTTTAGATGCGGTGCAAAAGATTAATCATGACAATGCTATCGTGTTAGATGTGCGTGAAAGCAGTGAATATGAAACTGGACATATTATTGATTCACAACATATCCCATTGAATAGTTTAAGTAATAATCTAAAACGTTTGGAAAAACATCAGCAACAAGCGATTATTATTAGTTGTGCTTCTGGCAGTCGTTCAGCCCAAGCTTGTAACACACTGAAAAAAAATGGTTTTGAGCAGGTTTTTAATCTCCGTGGTGGTGTGATGGCTTGGCAAAATGCAGGTTTGCCTTTGACCCGAGGCGGCGAAAAGAAGAAAACTAAAAACAAACCTAAGACCAACGAGCTAGCGACTAAATCCTGATTTTGTTTTGCAGCACAGCCGTGTATTCGTATAGGCTCTTAAACTTTACTATTACATCTAACCCATCATTTTTGAGGTTTTCTAGTGACTGATAATACGGACAGCCAAGCGCAACCAGAAGCTGGTGCGCAAAATACCCCACCACAACAGCAAGTGGCGATTCAAAAAATTTACACTAAAGACATTTCTTTTGAATCCCCTAATTCCCCAGAGATGTTTGTCAATCCCCCTCAAGTCGCTCCTAATGTTAATTTTCAATTAGGCACATCGCATACTCATATCCAAGATGCTTTACATGAAGTCGTGTTGAAAGTCACTGTTACCGTCACTATGGGTGAAAAAACTGCCTTTTTGGCCGAAGTGGATCAAAGCGGTTTGTTTACTATGCAGGGTTTTGAAGAAGATCAAATGCCTTATCTCATCAATAGTTATTGTCCTAATGTTCTATTTCCTTTTGCGCGTGAAGCCATTTCAGATGTGGTCATCAAAGGTGGATTCCCGCAATTGTTATTAGAACCGGTTAATTTTGATGCGGTATTTGCACAGCAAATACAAAAACGTAAAGAGCAAGCCGAAGCTGAAGCGGCTTCCGCTTAAATCTTAATATGGCTCAACCACACATTTTAGTGATTGGCGCAGGCTCTTGGGGCACTGCGCTGGCTATCTTGCTGAGTCACAATCAGCATCAGACGGTATTGTGGGGCAATAATGCCGAGCAAATGGCATTGTTGCAGAGCGAGCGAGAAAATCAGGCTTTTCTACCAGGTTTTAAATTCCCTTCTGCTTTACAACCGATCATTGATTTGCAGCCGCACTATTTGCAGCAAGCCAGTCACGTCTTATTGGTTGTGCCGAGTGATGTTTTTCCACAGGTATTACGTGATATTGCCCCTCACTTACCCTCTCATACGCCGATTGCTTGGGGCACCAAGGGATTAGAGTCTGATACTTGCCAACTATTACATAAGGTGGCAGAAAAAATATCCGGTACGCAACGTCCATTGGCGGTCATTTCAGGCCCTACCTTCGCCAAAGAAGTCGCTCAAGGTTTACCCACCGCCATGACCGTGGCCTCAGAACAATCTGATTATGCGGATGTTTTAGCCGATTTATTACGCGGCGAGTACTGTCGTGTTTATACCAGCGATGATATGGTGGGTGTGCAAATCGGCGCTGCGGCTAAAAATGTCATCGCCATTGCGGCGGGAGTGGCTGACGGTATAGGACTCGGTGCCAATACACGCGCAGCCTTGATTACTCGTGGCTTAAATGAAATCATGAAACTCGGTGTGCAACTGGGCGGGCGTAAAGAAACCTTTATGGGATTGACGGGTTTAGGCGATCTAATCCTCACCTGTACTGATGATCAATCACGTAATCGTCGTTTTGGTTATGCTCTGGCTCAGGGTCAAGAGGTAGAACAAGCGCTGGCCTCCATTGGTCAAGTGGTGGAAGGTTTACACAGTGTGCAACAAATTGTCAGCCTGGCTCGGCAAATGGGCATTGAAATGCCGATCAGCGAGCAAGTCAACTTATTGACGCAAGGTCAATGTAGTGCAGAAGAAGCGGTACAAAACCTATTATCACGCGAGCCAAAACAAGAAAATGCTTAAAATGGCTAGCTTCTTACTTGATAAGCCTGATACTGAACTCAAAAACACTAGGTTCTATTGATATTTGGATACTGGCGTTTTTTGCCCCAAATGCTAGGTTCTGTTGACATTTGGGGCTGATTGGATTTTTAGCCACATTTTTGAGCTGACAAGACACAATTTCGTAGCAATGCACTCCATTGGTAGGAAAAAATAACGCCGTCAGCACGGAAAGGGGGCAAAAAGCCGCTAGCCTCCAAATGTCAACAGAGCCTAATAAAACCTAGAATTAACTGCTAAGGAATTAGGGAGAATATCCTATGTTGTCACGTCATTTACCCTCATTATTTCTAGGGGCTTCCTTGGGAGTAATGATTTCTTTAGGACACAGCGTGTTTGCCGAACGTGAACAACAGTTGCCTGAATTACCACTCAAAGAATTGCACACCTTTACAGAAATATTTACTCGCATCAAAGAAGACTACGTAGAAGAAGTAAGTGATGAACAATTGCTGAAATATGCGATTAAAGGCATGTTAAGCGGTCTTGACCCACATTCAGCGTATTTAGATGAAGATGAGTTCAAAGAACTGAAAGTAGGTACCAGTGGTCAATTTGGTGGTTTAGGTATTGAAGTCAATATGGAAGATGGTTTTGTCAAAGTAGTGGCACCTATTGATGATACTCCCGCCTATCGTGCAGGTATCAAAGCGGGCGACTTAATCGTGCGCTTAGATGAGCAATCCGTAAAAGGCTTGACCTTAATGGAAGCCGTTAAGATTATGCGCGGTAAACCAGGCACCGACATCACTTTAACTGTCGTGCGAGAAGGTGCCGATAAGCCTCTCCCCATCGTTATTACCCGCGATATTATCCAAGTCAAAAGCGTTAAAAAGCGCATGTTAGAAGATCATTACGGTTATGTGCGCATCAGCCAATTCCAAAACCACACCACTGAAGACTTGCATAATGCGCTGACTCAATTGCGTAAAGACAATGGTGAGGCATTGAAAGGCTTAGTATTAGATTTGCGTAATAATCCTGGCGGTGTATTAAGTGCTGCGGTGGGCGTGTCTGATGCCTTTTTACGTCGAGGTCTTATTGTGTATACCGAAGGCCGCATTAAAGATTCTAAACTCAGTTTTAAAGCCAAGCCTAAAGACTATTTAAATGGTGCGCCTATTGTTGTGCTAGTGAACGGTGGTTCGGCTTCTGCTTCAGAAATTGTTGCGGGTGCTTTACAGGATCATAAACGCGCGATCATTATGGGCAGCAAAACTTTTGGTAAGGGTTCGGTGCAAACCATTCAGCCGATTAATCGAAATTCTGCATTGAAAATCACCACCGCCCGTTATTTCACACCGACTGGACGTTCTATTCAAGCCGAAGGCATTATTCCTGATATTCCACTCAGCCGCATTGAAATTGCCTCTATTGAAGCACCTGATGAGCGGAAATTAATCACTGAAGCCGATTTACGTGGACATTTGCTGAGTGATAAAGAAGCTCAAAAAGCAGACAAGGACACCGCTAAAGACACTAAACAGTCGAAAAAAGAAGAAGTGTCATTAGTAAAATCTGATTATGCTTTATATGAAGCACTGAATTTGCTGAAAGGGCTGAACATCATCGGTACACGTTAGTCTTTTAAACCCCGTGCCCGATAAAATCTATTCTGTTGCCGAACTCAACCGCACTGCTCGCGGCTTACTGGAAAGCCAGTTGCCGCTAGTGTGGGTGACTGGCGAAATCTCCAATCTTGCACGTCCCAGTTCTGGGCATTTATATTTTTCCCTCAAAGACAGCAGCGCCCAAGTGCGTTGCGCTATGTTTCGCTATCGTGCGCAATTAATCAACTGTGCCTTGGCGAATGGCGCTCAGGTCGTAGCACGAGGGCGAGTCAGTGTTTATGAAGCTCGCGGCGAATTCCAATTAGTCGTTGAACATCTCGCTCCGGCTGGCGAAGGCGCTTTACAACAAGCTTTTGAGCAGCTTAAACAGCGCTTGTTGGCAGAAGGTTTATTTGAACCTGAGCATAAACGTCCCTTGCCCTTGTTACCACAGCGCATCGGCGTGATCACTTCTCCCACAGGCGCGGCTATTAGAGATGTTTTAACCGTGCTGCAACGACGTTTTCCAGGCATTGACGTGCGCATTTATCCGGTGCCCGTACAAGGCAAAGACGCGCCTCCAGCCATTGTTAAAGCATTAAGCAGAGCGAATCGGCGCAAAGATTGTGATGTTTTACTACTCACACGCGGCGGTGGTTCTTTGGAAGATTTGTGGGCATTTAATGATGAACAGGTCGCACGGGCCATGTTTGCCAGCCAAGTACCTATTGTCAGCGCGGTGGGGCATGAAGTGGATTTTAGTATTGCGGATTTTGTCGCGGATAAAAGAGCCGCGACCCCTTCTGCGGCGGCAGAGTTGCTGAGTCCTGATGTTCAACAATGGCGTATGGATAGCGCACAATTAGCGCAACGCCTGCAACGTGTATTGCTCACACAGATTCAGCAAAAACACCAACATCTAAAACATTTACAAGCTCGCCTGCGGCATCCTCGCCAACATTTAGACCACCTCACCCAACGCCTAGAGGGTTTGAATCTGCGTTTGCAGCAGCACTGGCATCATCGTCTTCAGCAAAAACATCAGCAAGTTCAACAATTACAAGCACGTCTGAAACAACACAATCCCGCACTACGCTTAAAGCCCTTGCGTTTGCAACACAGTTATTTGCAGCATCGTTTGCAGCAAGCCATGCAGCAGCATTTAGAACAGCAACAACAACGCCTGAGCACCTTAGCGCATCAGTTGGATACCGTCAGTCCTTTAGCGACTTTGCAGCGGGGTTATGCCATTGTGCGAGAGGCACAGAGTGGAGAAGTGATTCGTCAAGCGCAAGCCGTGCAGGCCGGAGATGAAGTGACGGCTACATTGGCAGAAGGAGAATTAAACTGCCGAGTGTTGTAATAGGCTTGTTACGAGTTCTACCCCACGCAACAAGTCTAATGTCATTATGAGGTTTTGTTGGATGACGTCAGATTAAATAATTGCCGTGTCACGCTTAAGAATTCATCGTCACCATTACCCGCCGCTTGACGCAATTGCACGCAGGGTTCATGCAATAAAGTGTTGGTCAAACGATGCGATAAAATCTGCACCACTTCAGCCGGGTCTTTGCCCGCTGCCAGCATATTCAAAGCTTTTTCTGTGAGTTGTTCTTGTGTGTCTTGAGCGTGGGTGCGCAAATCGCGGATGGTATCGACCGCGCCTAATGAATGAAACCAACCCATGAAATGCTCCACCTGCGTATCAATGATTTCTTCAGCTTGCAGAGCCGCTTGTTCACGAGAACGCAGATTTTCTTGAATAATGTCATTCATATCATCCACGGTGTATAAATACACGTCATCGAGTTCACCCACCGCAGGCTCAACATCGCGTGGCACCGCAATATCGACAATAAACATCGGACGGCGTTTGCGTTGTTTAATCGCTTGTTTGACTTTTTCGACCCCTAAAATAGCGGTAGGGCTGCCTGTAGACGCAATCACCACATCCGCTTCAGCCAGATGATCATCAATTTCTGGCAAAGTGATGGCGTAACCGCCCATATTCATCGCCAGTTGTCGCGCACGCTCCAAAGTACGGTTAGCCACCACCATGCGCCCCAGTTGGTTTTCACGCAGATGTCGTGCGGCTAATTCAATGGTTTCGCCTGCCCCAATGAGTAAGGCCGTGCGCGGTTTTAAATCACCAAAAATTTGCTGTGCCAAACGCACCGCAGCAAAGGCGACAGACACCGGACTGGAGCTAATCGCGGTATCCGTGCGCACTTGCTTGGCGACACTAAAGCTGTGCTGGAATAAACGGCTGAGCAACATGCCCAAAGCACCATTTTTTTGCGCAATGCGGTAAGCGTTTTTAAGCTGTCCGAGAATTTGTGGTTCACCCAAAATCATCGAATCCAAACCGCTGGCAACACGCAACAAATGGCGCACAGCGGATTGCGAAGGATGTACATATAAGGCTTTTTGCAAAGTCTCATGCGAAGTTTCACGATAATGGCTTAACCAATCGATCACCTTGCACTCTGCTGATGTCACCCCACAATAAAGTTCTGTGCGGTTACAAGTAGAGAGGATTAAAGCTTCTTCGATGGTGGCCTGTTTGCGCAAATCATTCAACGCTTCAGGCAGTTGATGTTCACTAAAACTCAAACGTTCGCGGACATCCACAGACGCGGTATTGTGATTGATTCCAAAGGCGATTAATTGCATAGTCACGGTTAAATGATTTGATGGAGCCTAGGCTCATCAAATAATTAGAATAAATAGAGTTGTTGAGGTTTAAGCATCGCAATTTTGTAGCGGATGTCTTAAATCTGAACCCATCTAAATAGACTTGTTGCGAGGGATATTCATCGGCTGCAAAAGCATGGGTTTTGGTCTGTTTTCCCGTTTTTTCTCGTAAAATAGCCCGCTATTCGCCTTAAAAAACCGAAAAAACAGCCTCAAAACCACACTTTTTCGCTACGATGCCTACCCCCGCAACAAGTCTAATATGTAATAAGTAGTTGCTAAACCGTCATGAGCGATGTGCATATGCCCAGCGCAATCGGTTGATCAACAGCGTCTAAAGTCAGACAAAAACCTAGAGCAATCGACTAATATGCTTGATATAAAAGCGAAATACAAGCATTATTGCGCCTTTTGCAAGTTGCCCAACACTCATTGAAATATAGCCGAAACGCATGATAACAAAACCTTTTTTTATCACTACATTAGGGCTGACCTGTGCCCTGCTCAATGCTTGTGTCAGCCTGCCACAACCCGCACAAGTCCCTGAACCAGATACCACACCCACCAGCCCACCCGCATCGGTGACAACGCCAGCCATCCCCACACCCGATGCGTTGTCACCCCAGCCACAGCCTGCGGTGCCTCACCCCCCCACCTCTGATAGCACTGAGGCGGACACAGCGGATAAAACCCAGGTTTTTTTCCAAGATGTAGAACCTGCTTTTACCTCACCAGAACAAGCGCATTTATATCAAAACACCTTATATCAACTCTTGCTGGGCGAACTGACGGGGTTTAAAGGCAGCTACGCTGAATCGGCTGAATACTTCCTGGAAGTGGCACAACTCACTCGGCAGGTCGATGTCGCTGAGCGTGCGGCTCAAGTGGCGTTGTTTGCCAAAGATATGGACAAGGTACAGCAGGCTGCGCGTTTATGGCTAGAACTGCAACCCAACAATCTTGAGGCGCGTCAATTATTAGCCGTGTCTTTATTGCGTTTGGAGCGTATAGGAGAAGCCACTCAACAGGTGGAATGGTTGCTCAATCATCAACAAGGGGATATTGAAAATAGCAGCAAAACCTTGGTTGATTTGCTTAAACAAAGTGGCAATCACAGCACTGCGCTTAAAGTGGTGGATACGCTCATTCAGCGTCGTCCGCAAGATGCCTCTTTGTTGTATTTGTATGCTCGCCTGCTGATGGGTGCACAAAAAATACCGCAAGCCATCACACAACTGTCTCGTTTACTGACGCTACAACCTGAACACGAGGAAGCCGCTCCGCTGTATGTGCAGTTATTAACTCAACAAGATAGCCTGCCGCAAGCTTTGCGCTTTTTACAAAAGCACTTAGAACAACACCCAGAACATGATGCTTGGCGTTTAATGTATGCCCGCTTGTTATTAAATGCGGAACGCACTGAAGACGCGATGGTTCAATTTCAACAATTGTTGACGCAAACCCCGCAAAACACCGAGTTGCTCTACACCTTGGGCTTATTAAATTTACAGCAAAAACAAGCAATTAAAGCGAAAGAACATTTTCTCAATTTACTCAATCACAGCCAGCTAGCCGATGAGCACAATATTGCGCGATATTTTCTAGGCCAAACGGCAGAATTGACTGAAGAAGATCAAGAAGCGTTGAAATGGTATCAGCAAGTGGAAGGCGGGCAACATTATTTCAGTGCTAATGCTCGCATTGTGTTTTTGCATTTGGATGAAAAAGCCTATAAACAGGCGATGAGTGCTGTGGAAAACATCGCACCAGGCACGCCGGATGAAGAATATAAATTGCTGCAACTTGAAGCTGAAGTGTACTTGCGGCAAAAGCGCCATCAAGAGGCTATGGCAGTGTATCAACGTGGTTTAGACAGTGATCCCGACAATGTTGATTTGCTCTATATGCGCGGCATGGTGGCAGAAAAATTAGACCGTCTGGATATATTAGAAGCTGATTTTCGCCGCATTTTGGAATTAGAACCCAATAATATCAACACACTCAACGCCTTGGGTTATACCTTAGCTGATCGCACAGATCGCATTGATGAAGCCTATATATTGATCAAACAGGCTTATGAGCAACGTCCACAAGCTCATCACATCTTAGACAGCATGGGATGGGTGTTGTATCGCCTGCAACGTTATGAGGAATCGCTAGAGTTTTTGCGTCAAGCCATGGCGGCTCAAGAAGACCCTGAAATAGCCGCACATTTAGGAGAAGTGTTGTGGCACAGCGGAGCTAAAGAAGAGGCACGAGCGGTATTGATGGGAGCTAAAGCGCAGTTTCCTGAAGATGAAAGATTGCAAAAAACTATACTGAAACTTTTACCGCCGTCAGATTAGGCAGTCCAGGTATAACACCGCTTTAAGCGCTGTTATCCCTAAAAACTCCTGGTTTTAACGGTGTCTATTGATGCTTTGTTTTAGCCCTGAAAGGGCGGTATCCATATAGCCCAGGGCAACGTCCTGGGTAGAATGGAGTGTTGAATCAAGCCCTGAAGGGGCGCAATAAACGCTCACGGCACGGGCACAGTTTTATTTCGCCCCTTCAGGGCTGAACGAATATATTCAGCCTACCCAGGGCGTTGCCCTGGGCTATAAATATGATGCCCCTTTAGGGCTGGCTTTGGAGCATCAACAACAAATCTTACGTAAATAGTGTCACCTAATACGTTAAGATTTATCTTTTATTTTCAAGCGCATCGCCACCAATTCAGCTTCAATATCCTGATCCATTTCCAAGGCCAGAAATTCCTTTTCCAAGGGTGAAGAGTCATTGTGCAATTCTGCCATGGCTTCAGTACGAGATTCCATTTCCGACACCTTATCTTCCATGCGCGAGAATTTTGTTTGCGCATCCAAACCCGTTTGAAAAGTATCCAGGGTTTTGCCCATTTGCTGCTGTGCTTCTGCGGCACGTTGGCGTGCCATTAGGGTCGTGCGTTTGCGCTTGGCTTCTTCTAATTTGTTTTCCAATTGACGCAACTGATTTTTCAAACGATCACTGGTGGTTTTAGCCGAAGTCCAGGCAGGTTCTAGGTTTTGAATCACCGCATCAATTTCTCGCTTACGCCCCAGTGCCGAACGTGCGAGGTCTTCTTTCTCCGCTTCCAATGCGGTTTGAGCTTTTTGTTGCCACAGTTCAGATTGTTTACGATGGCTGTCTAACTCTTTAAACAACTGCTTTTCGCTGGCAATGGCATCAATCACGCCTTCTTTAGCCTGAGCAATATTTTCTTCCATTTCGCGAATGATTTGCTTGATCATACGCTCAGGGTCTTCGATCTGGTCGAGTAAGTCGTTGATGCTGGAGTTAATAATGTCATTAATGCGTGTGAAAATACCCATTGTTATATCCTCTTAAAGTGGAAAAAACTGACTGGATGATGCTTCTGATGTTACGCATCTGAATTAAAAATTGGGCTTTGCTGGGATTGTAGTGGATTACAGTGTACTCAGCACGGCTTCAACCAAATTATTCGCTCCATGTAAACAACGACACAGCGTGTGCATGGCTTGAATCTGAGCCGGGGTACAGGGTTGACACATGAGAGCGCAACTATGCAATACCTGCAAAATCATGTCCTGTGTGGCTCGATGTCCGGCAAATTCTTCAAGCACCTGTTGTTGAAAGCTAGCCGGGTTGTTTTGGCAATCGGTAAAAACCTCATCGAGATTTAAGTCCGCTTGCAAACGCTGATGCGCGTCACGGATAAACTGTATATCTTTGCGCTGCAAGGCACCATCATGGCTGGCTACAAATAATAAGCTCAGCAGCAACAAGGCGGGAAATTCAGGCTGTGCTTCTACCGCTTCTGTGCGCGAGGGCAGCGGATGACCAGTTTGAATATTCACCGGTTCCGTGTTGCTTAACACCGTTTGCACCTGTTGATTAATCATATTCAAATCACGTTCTTTAATGATTTTGCCTTGATTACGAAAGGCCAATAAATCCAGCGATATTAACTCTAAGCTTTTGAAACGAATGGGAATCAGCGGGTGGGTACTGGCATAACCGCTGACTTTTTGTTTTTGCATGTCTTGGGTTAAATGTTCTATTTCTGCAAATTGAGCATGTAAGGCACTGAGCACTAAGCGTTCATCATCAGGATAAATGCCGCAAGCGGTTTTAAAAAACGCATTAGCCGCACTGGTTAAATCGCCACAAGCCAGAAAACCCATACGATCCGCGCTAATTTCTGCGGCACGCGACCATTGCAATAAACTTTTCGCCAGCGATGCAGAAATCGGTTCAGCCTGCTCATCAAATAGTAAATGCCCAGCGGGAATTTGATGATGCTCAAACAACACATGACCTAATTCATGCCCCATCACAAAGGCCAATTCCAAAGGCTTAAAGTCCTTCACTAAAGCCGAAGTGAGCAGGATGTCAAAACGTTGTTCATGCGCATAAACGTGCGCGTTGTACTGGCTATCTTGATGAATATACAAATGGCCTTCAACACCACCGCCCAAATGGGACAAACAATCCTGATAAACACGATACAGCTTAGGAAATAAATCCGCCGTGATTTTCACCGCAGTGCCTAATAAATGCCGTTTATGCAGGGTAAAGTATTGTTCTTGCTGGGCTTGTTCTTGAAAAGCGCGAATTCGTGGCTCGCGTGTGAGGTCTTTAAACAGATGAGCCTCGTAGTTAAAACGTAAGGCTTTCAGCGGTGCGCTAGTGTTCATGAGAACGCTCCTGAAGGGGTTAGGCTCTGTTGACATTTGGAGGCTGGCGGCTTTTTACCCCATTTCCGTGCTGACAGCGTTGTTTTTTTCTACCAATGGAGTGCATTGCTACGAAAAAAACGTCTTGTCAGCTCAAAAATGTGGCTAAAAATCCAATCAGCCCCAAATGTCAACAGAGCCTAGATCATGTCGATTTATTTCTTTTCCAGAGCTCTAAAAATTCTTGAAAATGCGTTTGCTGGGTTTGGACCAAAGCCCCCTGCATACTCTGGCATTCAGATTCGTAAGCCGTGTGGCTTAGCTCGCCACGCAACCGCTGAAAACGCAAATAAATGCAATAAATTCTTGCCGCATCCAGCTCACAATCATTGCACACCGGTTGAATATCTTGATTCAGATAATATTGCCAGATTTGTTCTTGCGTCAGCGGGGCTTGAGCAGGTACGCCCAGGGTAGCGGCGACTTCTTCTAAAGGTGCAGCATTACCTGACTGATAACAACTGAGAATAGGCGATAAAGCAATGTGTCGCTCGCCCAGAGCCGGATGTTCATGCACGCCCGTGTGATAATGCGACCAATAAAGACTGGCATCCAAGGGATAACGCAAACTGCGGTATTGAATCAAAGGCAAGTCAAACTGATTGGCATCCCAAGACAACAGCGCAGGATTAAAATGCAGCATGGCAAAAAACTGGCGCAGCGCATTTTCCTCACTCTCTTCGCTCTTGTCGGGACAGCGATACGTCTCTAATCGACAACCTTCCCCCGTGCGGTGCAGCAAAGTTAAACTGACTATTTTTTGCAAATGCACATCCAGACGTTCAGCATGATGACCGCCTTTTTGATCCTGATTTAACCACATGACTTTAGCGACATCCGCATCGCTCAGTTGCGCCATTTCTTCAGGATGACCATATAAGCGTCGCCCCAATTCCACATCAGGGACAGTACGCAGGGTAAATGCAACAATGTTCATAAGTGTCTTAAAATGAAGTTGAAAAGAGGCTCAGTATTATAGAGGAAACGCTGTACCAAGGTTGAATCGATTTATTCGCTACTCAGGTGATGCACAGCGTGAAGTGAACGCAAACCTCAGCTTATCTCACATTCATTAGGAGCATTAAAGATGAAAACACCACAACCATTACTCAGCTTACGCACGCCGAGTGCTGCACACGAAAACGGTGATGTACGCGGTATCAGCGTCATGATGCACCACCACGCAGGGCGTAAAACCCTGCGTTGGATATGTCATATCGCTTATCTTTGCGCGGCAGTTTGTTTATTACCTGCACAAGCCGCTACGCCTGCGATCATCAGCGACAACGCTATCTTCAAGCCCGTCCAAGCACAACAAGCGATGGTCGTCGCCGATGAACCTTTAGCCGCACGCATTGGACTCGACCTTTTACGCCAAGGTGGCAACGCCGTCGATGCCGCCGTCGCCATCGGTTTTGCCATGGCAGTCACTTATCCACGAGCAGGCAATATTGGCGGCGGCGGTTTTATGCTCATCCACCAAGCCGATAAACACCGCGTCACCGCCTTAGATTATCGAGAAACCGCACCCCAAAAAGCCCATCGAGACCTATTTTTAGACGCACAAGGACAAGTCGATGGTCAACTCAGCCGTTTTAGCCCTCTCGCCGTCGGTGTGCCAGGCACCGTCGCAGGCTTACTATTAGCCCTAGAAAAATACGGCAGCTTACCCCTCAGCCGCGTTTTAACCCCCGCGATTCAATTAGCCCGCGAAGGTTTTCCCGTGTCTCCCGACTTACATCAAGCTTTACAAAGCCGCCGTCAGCATCTGAGCGCTGCCGCACAGCAAGTGTTTTATCACGACGGACAAGCCCTCGCCGCAGGGCAAACATTAGTACAAAAAGATTTAGCCGCCACCTTACAACGTATTGCCGAACAAGGCCGAGCAGGCTTTTATAGCGGCGACACCGCACGCTTACTCATCGCCGATATGACCGCACACGGCGGCATCATGAGCTTAGCCGATTTAGCCCAATATCAACCCGTATTACGCACTCCCGTGCAAGGCGAATTTCGCGGTTATCAAGTCTATTCCATGTCCCCGCCCAGCTCTGGCGGCGTACATATTGTGCAACTGCTCAACCTCCTCTCCGCCTACGACTTACGCACTTTAGGACACAACTCCGCCGCCACGATTCACTACATGGCTGAAGCCATGAAATACGCCTATGCCGACCGCGCAAAATACCTCGGCGACCCCGATTTTGTCAGCGTGCCCGTTGCGGGTTTAACCGCCCTTGAATACGCCCAACAACTGCGTAAAAACATCGACCCACAGCGCGTCACGCCCTCAAAAGACATCAGCGCAGGACAGCCCCCAGGCTATGAAAGCCCACAAACCACGCATTTCTCCGTGATGGATGCCGCAGGCAATGCCGTCGCCAACACCTATACGCTGAATTTCAGCTTTGGCTCTGGCTTAATGGCTCCTGGAACCGGGTTTTTATTAAACAATGAAATGGACGATTTCAGCGCCAAACCCGGTGTGCCGAATGCTTATGGTTTAGTCGGCGGCGAAGCCAACGCCGTCGCCCCTGGCAAGCGGATGCTCAGTTCCATGTCGCCGACTATCGTGTTGAAAGATCAAAAACCGTTTTTAATCACAGGCAGCCCAGGCGGTTCGCGGATTATCACCACCACCTTGCAAATCATACTCAACGTGATTGAGCATGGCTTGAATCTGCAAGAAGCGGTCAATGCCGTGCGCGTGCATCATCAATGGTGGCCGGATGAGTTATCCGTAGAACAGGGTTTAAGCGTGGACACCTATCATCAATTACAAAAGCTAGGTCACAAGATCAAAGAATCCCCCTGGGCGATGGGCGCTGCCAACAGCATTTTGCGAGCACCCGACACAGGCCGTTTACACGGTGCCGCCGATCCACGCCGCAGCTCAGCCGTAGCAGTGGGGTTTTGAATGCAGATAGACACTATAAATCAGGGGGTTGCGAGGGATAAGGACAAAGCGCGTGAAGCGTGTGGGAACTAGGTAGGTCATAGTTTCGTAGGTCGGGTGATATAGCTTCACCCGACAAATTAGGATGGGTCGAGGCGCGACATGATGTTTGATGGTGATTTGAACCGCATCGCATCGAAACCCATCATATGCGGGCTACCCTACAGGGTTTACAACATTATTTTTCATAAACATGCCGAGCATAACGAGCGTCTAAAGTTAGATCACTGAATGGCTCGTCATTGCTTTCAAAGGTCTCTTGCTGACTAATAGCTGACCATACTTTTATATCAGGCACTGAAACGTGGAAAAAATTCACATCTATTCTTCCACTAATGTCATACCAAATTTTAACAAAAACCTCTGGGTTATTTTCATTACCCCACTCGACATCTTCAAACGAAGCCATGTAGGGTGGGCGAATTCCGTCCACTAAACCTTTGCTATTGGTACATAACCATCACGGACAAGCCCACCATTTCATTTCCCCAATTTGCAGCAATTGGTGGGCAAAATGCCGAAAAAACACCGCCTCTTAAACAACGCTCCCGTCGGCATTTTCCCCACCCTACAATGACAAATTATCCTATTACAGGAGCCAACCACTGCTCCACCTCTTCCAGACTCATCTCTTTACGCACCGCATAATCCCCCACCTGCTCCGCATCAATCTTCCCAATCCCAAAATATTTAGCCTCTACCCATCCTACGCGGGCTTCATTTACAAAGTTTCTCCAAATTCGCCAATAAATTCAGGTGGTGTTTGTCCCCAATAAGCAGGGTAAAGATTGTCTTGCAGGTAGCGGTGATAGGTGGAAAACGCCCAGTCGCGGGGATGTTCAACCCAGCCGTGTTTGACGGAATTGTAATGAATGTAATCGACGTGATTGGCATAATCTCGGCCATCGCGGATGGTGTGTTCCCAGAAACGGCGTTGCCACAAGGTTGATTCATGGTATTTAGTTTTTGAAACCGTCATCCATTCGGCGTTGTGATAATGGGGTTTAGCGCGGCGGGTAAATTGAGTTTTGATGATGTTCCAGTGGGTTGAGTCATCATCATCGCCTTCCGGTCACACCCAGATACAGTGTAGATGGTCGGGGAGCAGCGCCCAGGCATCAATCGCAAACGGGTATTTTTGGCGAGTTGTAATAATTGCCTCGCGTAGGAAACGCCGTGCCAATGCGTCGGTTAAAAAGCGTTGGCGACGATAGGTCACAAGGGTGAAAAAGTAACAGCCACCCGATTGTTTCATGCGGATGTAATTCGACATACTCCATCATACCGCAAATGACGTATCACCACCGTAGGGTGGCGCGAAATGCCGCCGTGATGTTTGGGTTTTGGCACGGTGTTTATCGGCATTTTGTCCACCATTGAATGTTGTTGAAGCATCGAATGGTGGGCTTGTTCGTGGCAGTTTAATGCCAATAACAGCATTCATTGGACGAAATTCGCTCACCACATGGCTTTCACAGCCTCCTATCGCTTATCCGCCTTACGGGTTGAGTTTTAGAATAATTACAAAGGAAAATTAGACATGAATACAAATCTGCGTAACGGATATCTTATAATAATAGGGTTTTTATCGTGGCTTTTCTTTATTGTATTGCTATTTTCAGTCGCTGGTGGGGTATTTCCATATGTTCTCAGCACAATAACAAGTGCTTTGACAGCAATTGTACCCATTACATTTTTTATGATGATGCTATTTACTTCTAAGCATCGTGAGTATGTGAAACAGCTGATGGAAAGCAAAGTTGACGATATAGATAATTATGTTTTATTAAAATTCAATACTAATTGGGAACTTATTGATTACGAAATTCAAGAATCACATATTGTCTCCTTAAAAAAAGATAGTCTTAATTTTTTTCAAAAAAACTTCCTATCTATTGTTAGTATTGGTGCAACCTTTGCTCTTTTAATTTTTTTTTACGAATCAAATTTAGTTTACGAGATTATCTACAATTATTTTATTGGTTTTTTTGAAATTAAAGATAATTTCTTGTTAAAGAGTCATATTTATTTTTATATCCTTTTAGTTTTTTTTTCAATTTTATTGATCTTTTTCATGGTTTTAGCAGAATTTTGTGAAAAAAATGAAATGGCATTTGATCTAATAAATAGAAAAAGTAGAATTATTCACTATATCAAAAATAAAAACAACCTAATAAAAAAGATTGATAATGCAAAGAAGAAACAATGCAAATTAGAAAAGATCGTTTTTCAACTCATTAATGAAAAAGAAAAATCTGATATACAAAAGCTTATTTTGATTCTAAATCGACAGAAGACTGTAAAAAAGTTTGAGCTGTATAAGAACATTACCATGCTTTGGTTAAAGAGGTTTAGCCAAACAAACTTTGCGTCATTGGACTCAGAAGAGCAGTCCAATGAACGTCTTCAGGAGTTAAGGTTTGCTTTAAAATTTGGGGGTAAATTATATGAATCTGTATTAAGAATACAGATTACTGAAGATATAAACCCTTCAGTTCTTCAAACAGAAATCAAAAGTGTTCTTGATGGCTTAAAAAAATTAAAGGATAATATTTTAAAACATAAGGCATCGTTGATTATGGAGAATGTTCACTCGACGCGCTTTTATTATGATAATAATCAAGAATTCCTAGAACATATTGATTATGCCAATGCAGCACTTGAGTTACAAATAACTGACTACAGTGATGTAAATTCGAGGGTTGAGCTAGAAGTTCAAAGGATAGAATCAGGTTTAAATATTTAACTTGCGTGAATAACATAAGCTTTGCCTCAACACGTAAGGCGGATAAGGCGCGTCTTTTTGCGCCGCCATCCGCCATTTTGCAGAGTGGTGCAATGTTCATTATTGTGGCTTTCGGCGGATGGCGCTATCGCTTATCCGCCCTACAAGTCCATATTCAATTGAAATTTCAGATAAATGCTTTTGCCAAACATGCTCTTTAGATGTTTTGCGCCGTAAAGCATCCCGATAACCTAACGCTGCCCAAGTCTTTTTGTCTGGATTAGAATAAGGTTTTCTTTTGCCTTCCATGACTTTAACAGCATCATTCCAGCCACGCATATAAGCCGCTTTAGCTCGTAGGGCGCATAAGGCTTTGCCGTCATGCGCCGAATGTTTCCCAAAATGGCGGATGACGGCACAAAAAGACCTGCCTTATCCGCCCTACGCGAGCTGGTCATTGATGTGGGAATTAATCGTTTAGAGTCAGGCAAGCTGGTCGGCGATGTGAATTTTGCGCAAGCACAGGAAAAAGCTGGATGGATCACCCCTGTACCAGGTGGCGTAGGGCCGATGACCGTCGCCACCTTGTTGGAAAACACTGTATACGCAGCCAGTCAGGTGGATTAATATCGTCCCGATAAATGATAACCGGACAAGCTTGAATTCTAGATATGGGATATACCGTAAAAATTTTCGGTGACATATCTGGATAACCTCTATGAGGACGATACTTCCTTGTTCCCACGCTGGAGAGGCTGTAAAAGAACCTCATTTTTGCCGTATTCGACAATGAAAAATCAATGACTTACGAGCGAAAAAATGGCATTTTGGGGAGTTCTTTTACAGCCTCAGACCGTGGGAACGAGAAAATGTCATAGCATCTTACTTTTCTTGTCCATCTTCAATTTGATAAATTAGCATTTCCCCACCGCTGTTATTTATTGCCATCATTTTTTTAAACCCTTGTTATCGCTTTAAAATTATAAAAATATCCATACATCCTGGCCTGTCTTTTTATCGTTATATTGGAGAATAATCGAATGACAGCAAAAAGCACTCATGTAGTACCTAATCCCAATGGTGGTTGAGATATAAAACAAAGTAAGGCTGAACGCTCATCAGGTCATTTTGATACAAAGCAAAATGCCATCGATAGAGCGCGTCAAATTAGTAAAAATCAAGATACAGAGTTGGTCATCCATAATAAAGATGGACAAATTAGCCAAAAAGACAGTCATGGAAACGATCCGTTTCCCCCACAAGGGTAATTAAGGAGAAAGTCAATGGTTCAAAAAACATGCGTTCCATATGGTAGTGATGTCTCTGCTGGAACTTATAAATGTGCAGATTGTGGGCATATTTATTCAAACCAATCTAAAAAATCACTCCCTCCATGCCCTAAATTTTCATCAGCATCACATCCAAAGAAATGCTGGATAATTTTATCAGGACAAGGCGATGCTCCTAATGATCCTTATCCCAGCAAATAACTGACATTACGTAAAGCTGTGTAGGGTGGGTAAAACCGTCCGTAATATTCCCTCGTTCCCAAGCGCCGAGACTGTAAAAGAACCTCATTTTTTGGATTTTCGACAACGTAAAATCAATAGCTTACGAGTAAAAAACCATCCGTTTTTGGAGTTCTTTTACAGCTTCGACACATGGGAACGAGTTAAATACTTAGAAGCCGAACATAAAAAAAGCCGAGACTTAAAATGTCTCGGCTTTTTTTATGTTTTAACGTATCTCATCAACTGAATGATACGTTTTTTACATCACAGTTTAAGGCTTCTCGGTATCCATGTGAATGTCACCGACATCTTCATGTAAGGCCACCACTTCTTTTTCAGGTACGGTCGCCATTTCCATTTTGTAAGCCAAGAACCACATCATGAAGACACCGATGGCCCACCACAGCATTTGCCAAGCCCAAATAGAAGGAATGCCAAATATCCAAGTGCTGGAATCTTTGGGGCTACCAAAGATGTCATTACCGACCACTGCACCAGGGCCTATGGCGAACACAAACCAAGTAATGGTGATGATCCAAGCCACAGGTACCAGTTTTTTCTTCGCATCAGACAGGCTGGTATGTTCTTTCAAGAAGTTATGAAATGTCATACGATGTGCCCGTTGCTCTGGGTTTTGGGTCACAGCAGACACCAATATAGCCAGACCTAAATTAAAGAAAATCCCCCAACCTGCGGAATGAATCGTCCAAGGCCAACGACCCCAAGGCATAAACTGCGCACCAATGCTTTCAGTCAAGGTGACAGCGATCAAACCTGCGATTAAGCCCACCACAATGCCAGGGCCTGTCAACCAAGGGAAGAAGCAGATAGCCAGCAGTGCAGGCCACATTTGGAAGCCATAAGCTACGGCAAGACCACCCAGCAATACCAAGGCATCGGTGGCGGTAGTAGCCACCACTAAAGCGGCCAAGACGATGATGACCACGCCTACGCGACCCCAGAATTTTTGTTGCGCATGACCTGCATTTGGCATGACGTAGCGTTTCAGCAAATCACGAGTCAACATACCGCCTGCGGTAGACATGTAAGCCGCACCTGTCGATTGCATCGCCGCCAGTGCACACACTGACAATAGACCCGCTAACCAAGGGAAGGCTTCAGCCACTAAATAAATCAGTTGTGGCACTAACATACCTTGCTTACCGGCTGATTCCATCAAATCTTTGCCTTGCAAGCCTTTTTCCATCACGTTATTGACCACATCACCTTGAGCCGCCATTAAAGCGTGGTCGGCACCCAATAAATGCGCACCTAAGCCTTGCATGGCAGTGAAAATGATGAGGATAAAACCAATCGCAAAAGCAGAAGCCCATACTTGTTGGGGTGCAAAAGGTTTAGGACTGGCGTTGGAGAAAGCCCACATTGAAAAAGCAGGGGCAGATTGAATACCCATTAAAGCGAACATGTAGGTCAGAATCATGATACCTGTCCAAGCACCGCCTTCGGCTTTAGTGCCATCTGCGACAAATTGAATCACTCCCGGAATCGCAATGTAATGGCTGTAGCCATCTGGGGTGAGTTTTGTATCATTCGCGGCTAAGGCGGCAATCCCTGCATTGAGGTTGCTCCATCCACCGACATAATAAATGGCAATAAAGCCCAGGATAATGATCCCCACCGCCAGCAAAATAGCTTGCATGGTGTCCACATAAGCGACCGCTCGTAAACCACCGGAAGCCACATAAATAATCACTACCGCAGACAGTAACCACATGCCCACTTCGACCCCTAACATGCCGTCAGTCAGAACATTGAATAAAAAGCCTGAAGCGCGTAATTGCACGCCCAAATAAGGCACAGAAAAGACTAGGGCTACGACAACGACCAAGAAACGGATGGCATCTGATTTAAAGTATTCCGCCAGCATTTCCCCCGGTGTGACAAAGCCAAAGCGTTTGCCGATCATCCATTGGCGCTTGAGTAAAATAACCCCTGTAAAAGGGATAGTGATGGCGTAAAAAGAAGCATACGCATACTGAAAACCATCACGGTAGATGAGTCCAGGATGTCCCATAAAGGTCCAGCCTGAAAAAGAAGTCGCCGTTGCAGCTAACACAAATACCCATAAGGAAATACTACGACCAGCGATAAAATAGTCACTGGCTGTTTTAGCCGATAGGGCACCTTTAATACCCCAGAAAATACAGTACGACCAATACAGCGCGACAAATACAAACAGCCATATAATTTTTGGATCCATAAGGATGCCTCCTCCTGATGCTTAGTAGAATAACAACGTTATAGTTAGATATTTATTGTGTTGTTAGGTCTTAAATGCTCAAAAGCTATCTTCAGCTTTGCCCAATAAGACATTCAGCCTCCCATCAACACAATAGCTTGTTAGCATACAACAGAAAAATACAACTCGCACCAGGGGATTTGTTATGCAGGATACAATTTATTTTGTTGCTGTAATAATCCGTACAAGGCACCACCCCATAATCCCATAAAATCACTTTGATTCAATATGACCGGAATGCTTTTAAGAATGGAGCTTTTCGCACTGGAATGAATAAACGCTGCCCGAAAACTGTCATTACTGACTAAGAAAGGACTATTTAAAGCCACACCGCCCGTGATGTACAGCGTGTTGCACGTATCTAACAAACTCAGCACGTAATTACGGCAACTTCGAGCATACAAACGTGCAAAATAATGCGCGGTCTTTGAGTCAGGCAGAATATGTTGAGGAATGTCTTCAGGTGCAATGATGTCGCCGGTTAAAAATTCATGCAGTAATAACAAACCAGAACCCGAAACAATTTGATCATTCACCGCATAATCTTGCTGCAAAGCTTTTTTAGTCGTAACAAATTGCTGGTAATCCATTTCAGTGACATCAAACGCAAAAGCCGCATGACCCGCTTCAGAAGGGATGACTTGATAACGTCCGTCCACCACCTGCAAAGCCGCATGGCCTAAACCCGTTCCTGCGCCCACCACACAAAAACCCTGCGTGGCAGAGCGGCTGCCGGGTTTAATCAGCAAAGTATTCATTTGCGGACTTAAACAAGCGAAGGCTTGAGCCACAAAATCATTAATCAAAAAGCATTCACCCGGCATATTCCGCAACTGGTTTACATCAGCTTCTTTCCAAGCCACATTTGCCAACAAAGCATAGCGATTATTTTCCACAGGCCCAGGCACACCCAGCACCATGCTGACATCATCAGAATCTTGCACAGGACATTGCTGAAGACAGTGATCCATTAAGGCTTGAAAAGAATCAAAAGCCGAAGTCCTCACCTTGACTGGATGCGCACTTAACATCTGCAAGGATTCCACCGCATCGCCTGCAAAGATAGCGGCACGGCTATAAGTGCCACCAATATCAATACTCAATATCTTCATTTTGCATCCCTAGTCAAACATCAGCTTCTCAGTCACGTTACGCAATGGTCTTAACTTTGGCGTTTCAACAAAACATACACGGCACCCGTGCCGCCATCAAAGGTTCGCGCAGACGAAAACGCCAGCACATGATCGTGCTGGCGTAACCAACTATTGACTTTATGTTTAAGCACCGGCTGCTTGTCCTTAGAACCATAGCCTTTGCCGTGAATAATTCGCGCACAATGAATGCCTTGATAACGACATTCTCGTAAAAAGGCAGACACTTCCTGACGCGCTTCCATCGCCGTAAAACCATGTAAATCTAATTCTGCATCAATGCTATATTGCCCGCGCCGCAGCTTACGCAATACACCGTGCTGCACCCCCGGTTTCAGATAAACCAACTCCTCACCCGTCTCAAATTCAGCGGCATCCAGAGGATGCACCAACATATCATCCAGCACTTGCATATCATCCAAATGCCGTTGCCTAGGCACGGGTTTAACCGCTTTCATTGGCGGTGCTACCTTATCCTGTGGTAAAGGCGCAACATCGCTCATGATTTGGCGGAACAAGTCCTTATCATCATCAGAGTTTTTTTTCATAATAAAGATTGAACAGATTCTCAATGCTCATAACTCATCCAAGCGCACCCGCTGCAACTGCTCGCTACGTATAGGATGATGCGAAGTCAGCACCGCAATGCCGCCTTGTTCAGCATGGGTGTGTAACAACTGCTCCACCAATTCAATGCCTGCTTTATCGAGAGACGTAAAAGGCTCATCCAAAATCCACACACTCGTTTTATTCAACAGCAAACGTGCCAAACCCACACGGCGGCGCTGTCCCGCCGATAAAGTGCGTGCCGGAACATCCTCAAAACCGCGCAAACCGATTTTGCTCAACACCTCATCTAAATCCACATCCAAAGGCTGCGCACTAAAAGCCTGTGCGACGCGCAGGTTTTCCAATGGGGATAAATCCCCTTTCACACCATGAAAATGCCCGACATAATTAAGTTCAGCGTGATATTCGCTGCGCACCTGTTCAATGTTTTCACCGTTCCAGCGAATCTCACCCGTTTCAGGCAAAGCCAAGCCACACAAAATACGCAGCAAGCTGGTTTTCCCGCTGCCATTGTGCCCTTCAATCTGCAATAAACCCCCTGTTTTGAGATCAACATTAAACCCTTCAAACAGCAGGCGATCATCACGAATACAACTTAAATCGTGAGTGCTTAAGCGTGATGGAGCATTTATCATAAATTGGCCTTAACGAGGAACACGGCTAGGATCAACCGCAATTTTCAACTCCACGCGACGGTTTTGCGCTTTGCCTGCGGCATTAGCATTGGAAGCCACTGGACGCGCTTCCCCGTAACCCATCGAACGTAAGCTGGAAATATTCAGATTTTTACGGCGCAAATACAACTCAATCGCCGAAGCCCGTTGCTCAGATAATTGCTGATTATAAGCATCACTGCCGTCGCTATCGGTATGACCTTCCAAGGTCACCATATTTTCTGGATATTTTGCAAAAACAGTAGCCAGTTGCTCTAACTTCATCGCTTCGCTGGGTTTCACAGCGGCTTTATTAGAATCAAACAACAGTCGCAAAGTGGCATCAATGGTTTGAGTTTGTTCGTCATAGTTCACATTTTCCACACCTGGCACACGCTGCAATTCATCCTGTTGCTGACCTAAACGTTTACCAATGATGCCACCCAAAGCACCACCGACCACCACACCAATCGCCGCATCACGGGTGCGATTATCACTGCCCGTCGCACCGCCGAGCACACTGCCCAATACGCCACCTAGCACTGCTCCCGAACCGCCACCAATCGCTGTACCGCGTTGTTCACCCGTGGTCAAACAACCGCCGAGTAAACTGCCCATCAATACAATAAATATGAGTTTTTGCATAAAGAATGTCCTTATTAAGGTGGTTCAAATTAACTGAGAATATAGAGTCTATCGTAAAAGCCAGTGTGAGATAACAGGGCTTAAAGTCGCATGACTTCTGAATTTAAGCGGTCAACCATCCCTTCTTCAAGAAGGATAGGGGGAAGGAAGCAAAAGCATTCATTCCTTAACAAAAAACTAAAGATGTCGCTCGTAGCTTCTTACCCCAGTGCCCTAAAGTGAAGCCCCAAAGGGGCGTAATATCTATAGCCTAGGGCAACGCCCTAGGTTAAACGGATAGAAGAGATTCAGCCCTGAAAGGGCGACATAAAATGCCATGCCGCCTTTTATTGCGCCCTTTCAGGGCTGGGTCGGTATCATCGACTGAACCCAGAGCGCTGCTCTGGGCTATAGGGATGTTGCCCCGTTGGGGCTAAAAATCCTTCACTTAAATAGCCGTGAGCCTCCTACCCCGCTCCCCTAAGTTTGCCGCGTAAAGAATTCGGTAAGGCTTCCGTGATCTCAACGTCTACAAATTGTCCTATCAAATCACGGGTGGCATCAAAATTCACCACTCGGTTATTTTCCGTGCGTCCCGCCATTTGCAGAGGATTTTTCTTGGAGGGTTGTTCGACTAGAATTTTTTGCACACTGCCCACCATACTTTGAGAAATCGCCGCGCTCATCGCATTAATGCGGGCTTGCAGTTGAGCTAAACGGGCTTTTTTCTCGCTCATCGGCACATCATCATCCACGCTTGCAGCAGGAGTGCCAGGACGAGGGCTGTAAACAAAGCTAAACGAATGATCAAAACCGATGTCTTCAATTAACTGAATCGTCGCTTGAAAATCCCCTGCGGTTTCTCCAGGAAAACCGATAATGAAATCAGACGACAAGCTCAAATGCGGGCGAATCTCTCGCAAACGACGGATTTTTTGTTTGTATTCCACAGCGGTATGCCCGCGTTTCATTTGCATTAAAATACGATCTGAACCGCTTTGTACGGGTAAATGCAAATGACTCACAAGCTCAGGAATCTCCGCATAGGCTTGAATTAATGCATCCGTGAATTCAACCGGATGCGAAGTGGTGTAACGAATACGCTCAATGCCATCAATGGCGGCGACATAATGCAGCAATAAAGCGAGATCAGCCGTGTCTCCATCATTCATTTCACCGCGATACGCATTGACATTTTGCCCCAACAAATTCACTTCTCGCACACCTTGCGCCGCCAGCGCTGCCACTTCTGCTAACACATCATCAAACGGGCGGCTGATTTCTTCTCCACGGGTGTAAGGCACCACGCAAAAAGTGCAGTATTTGCTGCAACCTTCCATGATAGACACAAACGCCGTCACGCCATCGGCACGCGGTTCGGGCAGAGCATCAAACTTTTCAATTTCAGGAAAAGACACATCGATCACGGGTTTATGCTGGGTGCGTGCATCGCGCAACATCTGCGGCAAACGGTGCAGCGTTTGCGGGCCAAACACCAGATCAACAAAGGGGGCGCGAGTACGAATGGCAGCACCTTCTTGGCTGGCGACGCAACCGCCCACGCCAATAATGACGTCTGGGCGCTGCTGTTTGAGAGGTCGCCATTGGCCTAATTGAGAAAAGACTTTTTCTTGGGCTTTTTCTCGCACCGAGCACGTATTCAGCAGCAATACGTCCGCCTCTTCTGGGTGCTGGGTGAGTTCTAATTGATGCGACAGCGCTAATGCCTGCGCGATTTTGTCAGAATCATAATCATTCATCTGACATCCAAACGTTTTAATATGAAGCTTGCCTGCCATCGTGCTTAAAATCTCTAGTCATCATGCGGAAAAAATGGATATATCCTGTAAAACAGGTGGTTTAAATCGGGATAAGTTTAATGCAATACGTCACGGTGCGGGTCTAAATATGCCAAGCATGAACGGGCAGTCCGCTGTGCTGGTTAAACGCATAAGCCGCTGTCAGCGCGGACATATCGGCTCCATGCTGCTGCACAAAATGCCGTTGCCAAACCGCGCCGTTTTGCCCGTTGTGCAGGCGTGCGGCAATAATAGCCAGATAATATTGAATATCATCTGCATCTAGTTCTAATAGCTGCAAACCACGCTCTGCGGCAGGCAATAATTGCTGCTCCCACAGTTGTTGCAGCGTATATTTTTGACCCTCTAACCAGGTAATGCGTGCGGACAAACCAAACCGTGCAGCTTGATAAAAATTATCTCGGACTTGCGCAAAACGCAGACCAAGATGAGCGGCGGGCGGCGTGTCAGAAAAACGCCGCGCCAGCCCCAGAAACACGGCTGTATTGGCGATCACATCAATCACGCTAGGTCCGCTGGACATCACGCGATGCTCAATGCGTAGGTGCGGTTGACCATTCTCGCTAAAGCCGACTAACGGACGATTCCAACGCCACACGGTGCCATTATGCATCTGTAAATGCGCTAATTTTTCAATCGGCTGATCCAACATCGTCGGCAATAGCACAGGGTAATGCAGCATATTTTCGGTGAAACATTCCAGAATCGACTCATCAATATACGCGCTACCAAAACTCACGCGATGCAAAGGCCCTTGTGCAGCATCGGCATAACCGCCAAGTTCTACGGCTTGTTCAAATAAAGGAATACGGGTGTCTTCCCATAAAGATTTGCCAAACAAAAACGGACTATTCGCCCCCAATCCCACCATCGGAGCCGACAACAACAAACAGGTGTTATACAAACGTTTGGCGAGATGAGGCGCGACTTGTAAATGAATTTGCACCGATGTTGTGGCGGCTTCTAGCATCACACTATGATGCTGCATCTGCAAATGTTCACGCCCCAAAATATCCAGCTTCAACGAGCGCCCCTCGCGTTGACGCAGGACTTGCTCATTCAGCGCGTAATAGCGCTGCAAAGACGACATATTGCGTAGATGAAAATCTTCTTCGCAGGCGGTCGGCAAAGTGCCTATCATTAAAACTTGGCTATCTAATCGCGCCGCTTGTTGCTGGCAATGCTGCCACAAAGTAGCAAGTTCAACCTGTAATTGTCTAAGCGCTTGACCTTGTAAAACAAAGGGGCGCGTGTTGAGTTCAATATTAAATTGAGCCAGTTCTGGGACAATTTGCGGGTGTTGCAAGCCTGCGAGAAAAGCTTTATTGATAGGGGCGGCTTGATGATGCTGATCGACGAGCCACGCTTCTAATTCCAATCCGCATACCCAGTTTTGGGTATCAAACGCCTCTTCTTGCAGCCATTCTTCAAGACACCGCGTTTCGGCTTTTAAGCGCTGATAAAAAGCGGCAAAATCATGCGCTTGAAACTGGCTGTCCGCGATCTCTTGCCCCATGCTACCCCACCTCGTTTAAAGGTCTAATGCTGCCCAAATCGGGCAATGATCAGACGGTTTTTCCATGCCGCGTGCGACCTCATCAATGCCCGTGGTGCGGCATTGCGCCTGCACCGCAGCCGTGGTCAAGATCAAATCAATGCGCAGACCTCGGCGCGGCTCACGATCAAAGCCTTTGCTGCGGTAATCAAACCAACTGAATTGCTGGGTGTCATCGGGGTATTGCTGACGAAATGAATCGTGCAGTCCCCATTGCATTAAGCGCTCTAACCATTCACGTTCTTCAGGCAAAAAGCTGCATTTTCCGGTTCGCAACCAGCGTTTAGCGTTATCAGCCCCAATGCCTATATCGGCATCCAAGGGAGCCACATTCATATCGCCCATCACCACGAGTAAATCTTCAGGTTTAAATTGGCTGTTCAGAAACGCCTGTAAATCGGCATAAAACTGTTGTTTAGCCGGAAATTTTTCGGGATGTTCGCGGCTCTCTCCCTGCGGAAAATAGCCATTCATCACATGCAAAACCCGCCCATCGGATAACGGGTATTGCCCCGTAATAAAACGTCGTTGTGCAGCGGGAGCATCGTTGGGAAAGCCTTTTTGTACGGCTTGCAATTCTTGTTTGGACAGCAACGCCACGCCGTAATGTCCTTTTTGCCCGTGATACGCCACCTTGTAACCCATGTTTTCAATCGCAGCGAGTGGAAATTCATTGTCATGCACCTTGGTTTCTTGCAAGCCAATAATAGCGGGTTGATGGGTGTTAATAACGGCTTGTAATTGCACTAAACGCGCTCTTATTCCATTAATATTAAAAGACATTATTTTCATATACAGTTCTCGTTTGAGTTCAATAAAATGAACACTAGCGCTTCGTATAGGCTCTCATTCTTTGGGTGATATTTCTCACCACGGAGGCACGGAGAACACAGAGAAAAACCTTTAAAATACAACTCAGTGCCCTCTGTGTCTCCGTGGTAAACATTCATCCTAAAAGTTAAGTTTAACAAAGCACTAGCGGCACGAAAGACACAAGCAGCACAAACGGTCTAAAACGCGGGTGCCATTTGTGTCTTTTGCGCCTTTTGTGTTGTTTTTTATCGTTGGCTAGATTCACTAAAATCGGGCAGAAAATATTGGATGCTGACTGAGGAATGAGAATTCAGGTATGGAGCAATGGCAATGCATCATTGCCGTTTAGACAATTGCTGCTCAATGGCGTGCAATAGATTAGGCAAGCGCACGGGCTTGCTCAGATAATCATTCATACCTGCGGCTAGACAACGCTCACGATCACCCGGCATGGTCAGAGCGGTCAGTGCAATGATGGGCATCCCTTGATATTTTTGCTGCGCACGAATTTTACGGGTCGCTTCCATGCCATCCATACCGGGCATTTGAATATCCATTAAAATCAAATGCGGGGGATGTTCCTCTACGCGCAATAAGGCTTCTTCTCCAGTACGTGCGGTATCTACTTGATAACCTTTGCTATTAAGATAATCAGCATACAATTCTAGATTCATACTATTATCTTCCACTAACAAAATGCGTTCATGGGAGTGGTTCACAACAGGTGTGGGCATCACCATCATAGGTGCTTCTGAGGTGATTTGAATTTTGTTCAAGTGTTGCCGTTCATCTATGATTTTTTCATAGGGTAAATACACATCAAAACGACTGCCTTGATCCACTTCACTCTGCACCGCAATACTGCCTCCATGAAGTTCTACCAAACGTTTGACCAAGGCTAAACCTAATCCCGTACCACTGTGTTGGCGATTCAATTGACCATCTAACTGAGTAAAAGGTTTAAATAGTTTGGGCATTAATGCTTGAGGAATACCGATGCCAGTATCCCAAATACTAAAACGAATGCTTTGCACCTCATGCTCTTCACTCACTTCTAAACCAATGCTGCCATTTTCATCCGTAAACTTCACCGCATTATTCAGCAAATTAATCAATACTTGCTTAATTCTACGTTGGTCGATTTTGAGTTCACTACGTATAGCTTGTATATCCGGTTGAACATGTAGATTTTTCTTTTTAGCCGCTTCGTTAATAAACCATAAACTGGCTTGGCACAGCATATTAACATCAACGATTTCTGAATTAAGCTCTAACTTACCCGCTTCAATCTTAGATAAATCTAAAATATCATTAATTAAAGACAGTAAATGTTTACCGCTACTGTAAATCGTATTAATGTACTTTTCTTGTTTGTTCGTTAAATCACCATAGATTTTTTCAGTCAGTGCTTCAGACATGCCTAAAATCGCATTTAAGGGGGTGCGCAATTCATGACTCATGGCCGCTAGAAACTCATCTTTCATTTGGCTGGCTCTGGCTAATTCCAAATTTGTTGCACTGAGTTGTTTTAATGATTCTGTTTTAGCTTTGGTCGCAGATTCCGCTTCTTCTTTAGCCCGTCGTAAATCCTCTGTGCGATCAAAGACCTCTTGAGATAAGCGGCGGTTATATTCTTGTAATAATTTTTCTGCGGCACGGCGCTCGCTAATATCTTGCAAAGCCACACTGACTAATAAAAGGTGTCCCGATTCGTCATACACTGGCACCGCTTTAGCTTCCACCACATGCCACACATGTTCTTGATGAATGTCTAATTCACACAGGGCTTGTTGCGTACTGTTATGCAAGACCTGCCACACGGGCAGTTGTTCGGTTTTACACAGGATTTGTTCATCGGCTAAATACAATTGTGCAGTTTGTGCAAAATCTTCTAAAGCTAAACCCGCTTTAACATGATGGCCTAATAATTTTTGTGCCGCTTGATTGAGGTAATGTAAGGTACCATCGGCTTCATGAATCATCACACCAATGGGCAAAAAAGCGAGTAATTGCGTAAGTTTATGTTCATTTTCTTGTAGCGCTTGCTCAGCTTGTTTACGTTTAGTGATGTCCAACAAGCTGCCCACCACTCGCTCAATGGGCTTTTGAGCCGTACCCACTGGATGCAAATGAGCATTTAAATGCAGTTCTTTGTCATCCGCTGTACAAGCACGAAAATCAATTTCCTGCATATGACGTTGTTCTTGGCAGGCTGTCAATGCGGTATGAAATACCATTTGATCATGAGGGTGAATATGTTGCAGAAAATCTTCATATAACAAAGGCGTGACTTGTGGCTTTTCACCTAAAATATGGAAAATTTCATCAGAACAATGCATTTGTTCAGTGCGCACATTGAGGTCCCAATTGCCAAAGCCAGCCAGTCGTTGAGCCTCTGCCATGCGAATCTTGGCTTTGCGAATTTCATCTTCTGCCCGTTTGCGTTCAGTAATATCCGTGCTGATACTGCACAATGCGCGGATCACGCCGTTTTGATCGATGAGCGGAAATTTCACCGACAAATAAGTATGCATCCCATCTTGTTGTCGATAAGCTTCCTCAAATTGCAAAGCCAAGCCTGCTTCTAATACCGTTTTATCATTGGCGGTATAAGCATCTGCGGCATACGGTGGAAACAAGTCATAATCGGTTTTCGCCACGGTACTGGTAACCGGGGACTCCAACACTTGATTAAAACGCTTATTACTGAGTAAATAGCGTCCCTGTTTATCTTTGACGCAGATAATCGCAGGCGTATTGTGCAAAATAGTTTGTAATAATGAGTGCTTTGGATTCACCGCTAGGGTGCCAGCCTCAGAGGCGCTCAACAGCTCACGCACTGCGTTTTGCAGTTCTGGAACAATACGCACCGCGTCTTGCGTCTGATCAAAACTTTGCAGTAAGTTTTCCAAATGACTCAGACGCGCTTCCAGTTCAGCGTGGCTGATGGGTTTTTGGTGGGTTGTTTTTTCCATGCGAAAATTTTATGCAGGAATCTTCATGAAAGCGAGCCTTTTTCGAGTCTTTTTCAGTAGTTTAATTCTTTCTTTACTTTTTTGGTTACATGCCTGCACCCCCACGGCACACCGTTTTGAGGATAATAAGGGGGCTGCGAGCTTACCCACCCAAGCTCCGCCGAGCTTAACTCTGCCGACGATAGATTTACCCGCAAGCCAAGTACCTCCCTCAATGGTAAATCCCCCCGCCATCTCAGCGACCTTACAGCCAGAATTTGCACATGCCGTGGTAGAGCATTTAAGTATTATGCAGCGCCCCGGTTTTCCGCTGCATGTGAATGCAGAATTGAGTGGCTATTTATTGCATAGCTGTGAAGCACTCGAAGAGATGATTGAATACAGAGAAGCTGATCTATTTCGATTGGAGTTATGGTTAGCCCAGGCCAAGGCTCCTGTTTGCCAAGGGCGGCGGCAAGTATTTGATATTATAGTACCTTTGCGTGTGGACGGTTTAACCTCTGGAGTTTACCGCGTTGAAGTACAAGAACAGACGGCTGAGTTTGAAATTTTTATGGATAACCGAGATAACGTGGGATTTAATTCACCATGAAAAAACTTGTTCAAGCGATTTATCGACATGTGTTTCGCACACTCATCAGCCTACTCATCATGGGCTTTTTTCTGGCTCATGTATTGGGCTACAGCCGTTGGGCATCGATTGAAGCTTTAGAACTACTGGCCTATGACGCACGTTTAAATATCACTTTGAATCAAACTCAAAATGCCGTCGATAATCGAGTGGTGATTGTGGATATTGACGAAAAGAGTTTAAGTGTTCTAGGACGCTGGCCATGGGGTAGAAACTTATTAGGTGATTTAGTCACCACCTTATTTGATGATTACAACATTAATATCATGGGATTTGATGCGGTCTTCCCAGAACCCGATGCCAGCTCCGGTTTAGGCACACTAGAATATCTCGCCAGAGAACAATTGAAAGATCATCAAGGTTTTTTAGATGCCTTAGAAAAAATGCGCAAAGAATTAAACTTTGATCAACGTTTTGCTGAAAGTTTGAAAAACCGTCGTGTGGTCTTAGGCTATGCGATTTTAGATACAGACAATAGTGTCAGCGGTCAATTACCCACTCCCGTCTTTCCTTTATCGCGTTTACACGATTTTGATTCAACGCCCTATGAAGCTATAGGCTATGCCAGCAATTTAAGCATCTTTGAAGAAGCCAGTTTAAGTAGTGGATATTTCAATTTGCATCCAAGTTCTGACGGTCTAACACGCACCGTACCTTTGTTATACCGCTATCAAGATCAACTGTATGAATCTTTATCGCTTGCCATGGCTAGAAGTATATTAGATGAACCCTTAGATTTATATGCTCAAGCTTCAGAACCCACTCGCTTAGGTGGATTAAGTTTGGGTGATCGACAACTCCCCGTCAATCAACACTTAGAAGCTATGATTCCTTATCGTGGTAAAAGTCATAGCTTTACTTATGTATCGGCTATTGATGTTATTTTCCATGAAGTCGAGGTTGAAAAACTACGCGGTGCTATTGTATTGCTGGGAGCCACTGCAAAAGGCTTATTTGATCTACGTGCTACACCGGTTGAAGAAGTGTACCCAGGGGTAGAAATTCACGCCAATTTGATTGCAGGTATTATGGATAACACGCTCATGCGCTGGGACACAGAAGGCTTAGAAGTCTATCAAATCCTCCTCAGTGGTTTCTTTATGGTGACACTGATGCTGTTATTATCACCCTTATGGACTGCTTTTCTGGCCTTTTTGTTCACCCTCTTATTGCTTTGGGTTAATTTGTATTTCTGGCAAATACATCAATTAATTATCCCCATCACCCCCACACTATTAATGCTAACGGCTTTATTTTTCTTTAATCTAGGCTATGGATACTTTATTGAATCACGCAATAAACGCCAATTGACAGGTCTATTTGGACAATATGTGCCGCCACAATTAGTCAATGAAATGAGCGACAATCCAAATGCTGATTTTTCTATGGAAGGTGATAGCCGAGAAATGACGGTTTTATTTTCTGATGTACGCGGTTTTACCTCCATTTCAGAAGGACTTGATCCGCGCCAACTCTCCCAATTAATGAATACTTTTCTCACGCCAATGACTTACGTCATCCATGATCATCGCGGCACCATTGATAAATACATGGGCGATGCGATTATGGCTTTTTGGGGCGCACCCTTAGTCGATGCTAATCATGCTCAACATGCTTTGAATGCGGCTTTAGACATGATTAAAAAATTAAAAGAAATGCAACCCGTGTTTGCAGAAAAGGGTTGGCCAGAAATAAAAGTCGGCGTAGGTTTGAATACAGGAACAATGAATGTCGGCAATATGGGTTCAGAATTCCGCATGGCTTATACAGTTTTAGGCGATGCAGTGAATTTAGGTTCACGACTAGAAGGTTTAACCAAACAATATGGCGTGCAAATCATTGTCAGTGAAAGCACTCGTGCTGCTGTACCCGACTATATTTATCGAGAACTGGATCGAGTGCGCGTTAAAGGCAAAGAACGGCCTATCACCATTTTTGAACCGCTAGGCGATAAAGAACACTTGTCAGCAGAGACCTTGCAAGAAATTGAAGTTTACCATCAAGCTTTGCAAGCCTATCGGTTGCAAGACTGGGTAGAAGCTCTATTGCAATTTTCAAAATTGCTAGAACAAGATTCAACACGTAAACTCTATTCCATCTATATTGAACGTACACAGCATTTTCAAAAATCCCCCCCCGGTCAACAATGGGATGGTGTCTTTACCCACACCACAAAATAACCCACTGAACCTTTACCTCCGGTGATTTGATTAAAATACGCTGTTTCTTATAGACCTACAAAGAGACTTTTCATGAGTAAAAAAAAGCAATCCCCTCGCAACCGACAAAAAACCCCTTCTCTATCTATCTTTGAATTAGAGCAGCAAGTGACAATAGCACTGGCTCAAGATCATTACAAAGAAGCCATTGCCTATTACAAACAGCTTTTAAAACAAGAAAATAAAACTGCATGGCAAACGGGGCTTGCACAAGCGTATTTAGAGCGTGGTCGAGAATTAGCCGCAAAAGCTATGTATAAAGAAGCGGTCATCATGTGGGAAAACCGTGCAGCCGCTTGTAAAGATGAATCCCATTTAGGACTCTACATGGAATGGTTGCTCAAAGCTGAGCAATATGTTCGTGCTGCACGTTTATATCAAAAACATCAGATAGTCCTTGAAAAAAATAGCACTGAAAAACAATTGCCCGCTTTATTCGGTGCATTACTATTAAGCACGGATAATGCTGAGTTGTACCAAGAACTCAAGAAAATTCCCCACTGGGAAACACATATTCAAGCGGCTCAAAATTTATTGGAAGCCTATTGTCAGGGCAGTAGTGACGAAGCCTTAGAAGTCTATTTGAAAGCTATTGCTTTTCGTTCACCTTTTAGAGAACTCCGTACTTTAATTAAAGCACTCAGCACGCTCGAAACTGATCCTTTAGTTGCTCAACAACTACTACAAAAAATCCCCCCAGATTCACCTTACCAAGGCTTGACTCAGTTATTTCCTCGTCCCGCCTTAGACTATCTTGATCCTGCAAATAGCCTATCTAAACCACTACCTGGACAAGAAAGATTTTTTACACAGTTATACGGCTGGAATACAAAACAATTACTGGCATTTCAACAATTGTTAAATCCAAACAAGCTCGATGGCAAAGCCTTGTTTGAGTTAATATTGAAAAAAGCCCCCATCCTAGGTACTGAATATGTACAACGACTATGTCAGCAATGGATACCTCATTTGGCGCCTAGTTATTTAAAGCAGTATGAACAATATTTTCCGCTAGATGACTTTGAGAGTGCACGTATTTATGCCTTGGCTGTAGAAAAAGAAGATAAATTATTTGCTGGAGATGCTTGGGATGAAGCTTTAGAGTTATTACCAATGGAATCACCTCTTCCACAAACACATCTCATCGCCACCTTTATTCAACGTCGTTGTATTCAGTTACTCAAGGCAAATGATGAGTTTGAACTCTCTACAGCAGAAAAACCATTACAACAATGTATCCAATGGAGTCCTGAAGATAAAACCTCTTACCTTGAATTAATTGCGCTCTATAAGCAGGCCAATAACAAATCGGCTTATTATCAACAAGTCAATGATACGTTGAAACAATTCCCACAGGATGTAGACATATTGTTGGTAGCTGTAGAAGCGGCACAACAAAGAAAAGCCTTTAAGAAAGCAGCAACTTATGCTCACAATATTTTGCGGCTTGATCCTATTAATATTAAGGCGCGGGAGATATTGATTGAGTCACATCTAGGACATGCTCGCAAGCAATTTAAGCAAGAAAAATATCATCTGGTGAGTAAAGAATTAGAGGCTGCAACACAATATGAGCGCGGTAAATCTCATATTGCATTACGCATTCAACAAGCTTTTTTAGCTTATCAATTAGAGGATCAAGAGACGGCACATGAAATATTATCCGATGCCATAGAAAATACAGAGAGCTTGTTAGTCACTTATGCCCTCATCTTTATTGAAGCTGAACAAGTCAATATAGACCCTAGCTTGTTTGCTCAGGTCTATAAACGCAAATCTAAAATACCGCCTTTATTACCCCCTTGGAGCAAAGATTATCTGCCTACTATTGATGAACTCACACATCTACCGACTTTATTAAGCCATCATAAAAATAGTACCGCGCTTAAAACTTTTTTGATTGAATGGCAGAGCTTACTAAAAAAAGCACTGCAACATCCTTTAGAGCGGGAGCATTGTTTAAGTTTGTGCGAGTTTTTTAAAGACACTCATCTGTATGAACTGCTACATCTCTATGCTAAAAATGGATTTAAAAAGTATCCCTATGAACCGGTTTTTACGTTTTATGTCATCTATGGAAAAACAAAAGCAAAATATTCGGCTATGACAAGCAGTGATCATGAGCGCCTAGATAAAGCCTTAACTATTGCAAAAGATACCGATGATCACCGTACTGTAATGATGATTATTGACTTTGTTAAGCCACGGCCTCGCTTTTCAGATAATAGAGATTCTCCCTTTGAAATGTCGGGACAGGTTTTGGATATAGAGGAGCTTTTAAAGAATGATCCTGATAAAGTACTCAGAATGGCCTTTGATGGTCGAATGCCGTCAGAAGAAGAACTCGACGAATTAGGCCCTGATGGTTTAATGATGCGTATCCTACAAAAAATGACGGGTAGGAATTTTGACGGTGCGGATAATGATCATGGTAGCAAATTGCCATTCCCCGACTTTGAAGAAGAAGATGATGATGGGGGAAAAGAACCTGTGAATAAGCCTAAAAAACGTAAAAGAAGGAAATAAGCTAATGACACCTTTTGACATCTTAGACACCTCACCGAATGCCACTGATGCACAGATCAAACAGGCTTATTTGAAAAAAGTTCGAGACTATCCACCGGATCATGCACCGCTTCAATTTCAACGCATTCGCGAAGCTTATGAGCAAGTTCAAACTGAGAAAAAACGTCTGGAATATCGTTTATTCTACACCGATGAACCGGATGTACGAGATATTGTTGGGCATTTATTGCAACAACGTGGAACTGTTCAACGTCCTGATAAAGCAGCTTTTCGTCAGGCTTTAAAAGCCAGTTTACAAGCCCGTCAAAACACTTAGCGTATGGTGGCTTGTTCTATTTCCAGGAGTTAAACATGGATAAAAACGAACTGTTAGAAGCCTTTCAAACCTACTTGGAAGACTGTGAAGAATTACCACTCGCAACGGAATCGAGCACTGATTTATATACCCTGTTGACAGAAATGGCTTCATTGCGTACTGAAGTAAAAGCTGAATCTCGACAATTCAAAACAGCATTAGATGACTTTAAGCAAGTATTTGAAGGTTTAAATCATAGTCATGATGCAGTTAGTAGCGCCTTAGCTCGAAGCCAAGAAGAACAAAAAAAACAAGTCATGGACGCACAACGTCATATCTTATTAGATTTGTTAGATGTCTATGATCGCATGACCGCAGGACTTGAAGCTTTACAACATTACACACCGGGTTTTTTCGGTGGAAAAGCACAAAAAGCTTTTATTGATAACGTGCATGAAGGACAAAGCATGACTCTACGGCGTGTCACGCAAATGCTAGAACGTTATCATGTTCACCCAATTGAAACATTAGGTCAGCCTTTAGAACCCCATCAAATGCGTGCCGTTGAAACAGCCAATAATCCCGCTTATGCTGATGCTTGTGTTGTAGAAGAAATACGCAAAGGTTTTCTTTGGCATCAAGATGTGCTTCGATTAGCAGAAGTGAAAGTCAATAAGCTTGCTTAAAATGAGAACACCAACTAACGCACATTGCGTGACTTCAATACATCCACAGATTAAAAAACTGTCTAAATGAGGCATTAAGAATGAGTGAAATTATTATCGGTATTGATTTAGGTACCACTAATTCAGAAGTGGCCGTGGTACAAGACGGTCAATTAACGGTTATAAAAGATCAAGGTAGTGCATTGCTACCCTCTTTTGTAGGTTTAAGTGATAATAATGAGATTCTAGTCGGCGAGACGGCTAAGAACCAATATGCAGCGTATCCAGAAAGAACCATTAAATCCATTAAGCGCAGCATGGGAGAAGATGTGCAAGTGGTGATGGGAGAACAAAGCTATACACCACAAGAAATCTCTGCGGTCATATTGAAACGCTTAAAAGCCATTGCCGAACAACACCTAGGCCATTCTGTTACTAAAGCGGTGATTACTGTCCCTGCTTATTTTTCTGATACTCAACGTCAAGCTACCCGCGAAGCAGGAGACATTGCAGGGCTTGAAGTCGTGCGCATGATTAATGAACCAACAGCCGCCGCATTGTCTTATGAAAGTGATCAAAAAACCCATCGACGAGTGATGGTGTATGACTTAGGGGGCGGCACCTTTGATGTTTCCGTAGTGAATATTGAAAATGATGTGGTAGAAGTCATATCTAGCCACGGTAACAATCATTTAGGCGGAGATGATTTTGATCAAAAAATTATTGATTTTTTAGTCGATCACCTGAAAGAAAAACAAGGCATAGACGTTGAATCGTCGAGTAAAACAATGGCACGTTTAGTACGTGCAGCAGAAATAGCTAAACGGACTTTATCTGATCAACCTTTTGCACATATTGAAGAGGAATATATTGCAGAAAAAGATGGACAACCGATTCATCTCTCAATAGAACTAGACCGCAAAAATTTTGAAGCAATGATTGAAGACTATATTGAAGACACTTTAGAGTCGGTACATATTGCACTCAGTGATGCTCAACTCACAGCTTCTGACATCGACAAAATCTTATTGGTAGGAGGCAGCACCCGCGTGCCTTTGGTGCGCGAATGTTTACAGAAAAAATTTGGCATGGAACCGCATAGCGAAGTCCATCCCGATCTATGTGTCGCCATGGGTGCCGCCATTCAAGCCGCCATGATTGGCGGAGCCAAAGTCTCTACCGTGCTGGTCGATGTGACCCCTTACACCTATGGCACCAGCGCTATTGGACACATCAATGGTGAATACACGCCTTTCATGTATTGCCCGATTATTCACAAAAACACGCCTTTACCCGTCAGTAAAAGCGAAGTCTTTGCCACTTCTTCTGACGGTCAGGAAGTAGCGGAAATCAATATCTACCAAGGTGAAGACCCCGATGCTTTGAACAATATCGAAATCGGTAAGTTCACCGTAGAAGGTTTAAAAGATGTTGAAGCTGGAAACCGTATTGTCATTAGTTTGAACTTAGATTTAAACGGCGTATTGAATGTTTCGGCTAAAGAAAAAGATACCGGGCTAGAAAAAACCATCACCATTGAAAATGTGATTTCTCGTTTTGAGGAAGCACAATTAGATACCGCACGCGACCGCATTGATGCCTTTTTTGCTATTAATGCAGATGAAGATGCATCAGACATCGCCCCCACAGGAAAAGATGAACATCATGAAGCGCGTAGCTTAATTGAAAAAGCCCAAGGTATGCTGGAGAAAGCCAATAATGAAGATCGTGAAGACATGGTGAATATTATTGAAGCGCTGAATGCAGCTATTGAGGCAGAAGATACTCAGAAAATAGCCGAAAATGTCGAACAATTATCTGACATTTTGTATTACTTGGAGAACTAAAGTGGATCGCTGTCCAGTCTGCCGCGCTCGGTTATCAGCACCTGTTTGTCGGCGCTGTGGTGCTGACTTTTCTCAGGCAGAACAACTCTTGCTGCAAACACGAAGCATGGTACTCGAATCGCTGCATTTATGGCAGCAAGGATATTTTGAAACTGCCGCTCAGTTATTGCACAAGAGTTTGCTTCATAAGCATGAAAAAGTGCTAGAGCACTTGTTGAATGCTTGGTTGCAACAGCTTTTACAACAAGCCATCCAGCACTTAAAGCATGATTGTAGAGCAGAATCAGAACATCTATGCCAATCTATTTTGGCAATTAAGTACATTCCTCTGGTAGCTCAATTACAAGCTTTCTTGGCTGGACATGATAAACTACAAAGAAAAGCATGAAAAGATGCGCTTTTCTATCGCTGAACGCATCCTACATTTTTCTTAATACGACAGACTAGGGGCTTGATGCAGATAGTGGTCATCGACTAATTGCTTTAGCATGAAATCAGCAACATCGGCGCGTGAAATTTTCATTGTCAGTGTTTGCTGATTCGTTGTAAAACCCTGCCAATAAATACCCTGTTGTTTTCCATCAGTCAAAGCGGCTGGACGCGCGATAGTCCAGTTCAATGAACTCTCTCTAATATAACTTTCTTGAAGTTCATGATCGGCATACACATGACGAAGTATGAGTGGAAATATGAGATATTTGTAATGAAAGGGCAGCAATGCATGACTATCTCCACAACCTAATCCCGATTCACAAATAAAACGACTGACTCCCACTGTTTCCATCGCCAAAATAATGTTTTTTGTACCCTTGGCTCTGAGTTTTTGTCGATTTGTGGCGGGCATACCTAGCGCACATAACACCGCCTCTTGTCCTTGAATGGCTTGCTCCACCGCAGCCTTATCCAGTACATCGCCTTTGATGAGGCTTAGGTTTTGATGTTTTAACGGGAATTTTTCTGGTGTGCGAGCGAATGCAGTGACTTCGTGTCCTTTTTCAAGGGCTTGAGTCGCAATCTCAATGCCCGTACCGCCAGTGGCTCCAAAAATAATCAATTTCATCTGAGTGCTCCTTGTTCATAAAAAATTGAGTCCTAAGACCCCGTTTGTTAGCCTGTCTTAAAATAGGTTTAAATCATTAACACGCTGATATTAAATAATAAAAATATTTTCTATCTCATCAGATGTTAAATAAAACATCGTATTCAACAGGCTTTACATGCTGTCAATTTACAGTGTGTAAAGCCTAGACTGGGATTGACACTATGTCAAGTCAACATTCAGATACTCGTACACAGATTCTTCAAGCCACTTGGCAACTGATGGAGCAACACTTAGGTCAACCGATAAAAATGGGGGATGTGGCTAAAGCCGTCGGTATTTCACGGCAAGCGGTCTATCTCCACTTTAAGTCGCGTACCGAGTTAATGATTGCCACTTCAAATTATGTTGATGAAATAAAAGGTCTTAATGAACGTTTAAACATATATAAAAAAGCCACAACGGGTGTGGAACGCTTGGAAGCTTGCGTTGAAGTGTGGGGGCACTATATCCCTGAGATTTATGGATTAGCAAAAGCATTATTAGCGACCCGTGATACAGATGAAGCCACTGCCGCTGCATGGAATAACAACATGCATTGCTTGCGCGATCTATGTCAGGAGATTGTTGAAACGCTTAAACAAGAAGGATTGTTAAATTCAGCCTGGTCTCCAGAAGAGGCGACTGAAATCTTTTGGACAATGATGTCAATTCATCATTGGGAACAACTCACTGTGGAGTGTGCTTGGTCAAATCAACAGTATATTGATAAAATGACTGTGATGTTGAAAAAAATGCTCATTAAATAGGAGAATCAGTCGATGACCGTCTTTATTTACCCATCCCCTTTGTCTATTGAACAATGGACATCCCGCATCATGTCTCATCATTATCTCAAACTGCACCATTTTTGCTGTTTAGCATTAGGCGTTATTTTTTTAGTTGCTCATATGCAAAGTGTAATGGCTGAAGCGAATACACAAGCCTATCCTAAAAGTCTAACTGTCAAATTAAGAACACTTTTAGAGGAAAAACAATTTGACACCTTAAATAAATTATTGCATGAATATCAGCTTAAGACTGAAGCTGATATTTCAAATGAGGAAAACCTTTTTACGGCCTATGGTGCGTTTAGCATTAATGACTTTTCTTTTGCTAAGTTTTTCAATGCTTGGGTCAGTAAAACACCTCAGCAGTATCAAGCTTATTTAGCCAGGGCTAACTACTACTACCAGTTAGGCTGGATGAGTCGTGGTACTAAATGGAGTAGTGAGACACCTAAAGAAAATATAGAAAAAATGAATCATTATTTTAATAAAGCTAAAAAAGATATTAAACGTGCCATGCAATTAAATAAAAACTCCATGATAGGGTATGGTTTATTTATTCTCATCAGCAAGACTCAAGGTAAAAATAAAAAAGCTACAGATGCGATGAATATTGCTTTAGATATTAATCCATCCTCTTACAAAATACGAAAATATTATTTAGGCCAGCTCACTCCTCGTTGGGGCGGTTCATACGAGGAAATGTTGGTTTTTGCGCAATCTCAATCTCATGTCACTGATAATCCTCGGATCAAAATGTTGGAAGGTTTTGTGTATTCCGCTATTGGTGATGACTATGCAACTAACCGTCAATATAACAAAGCTGAGGAATTTTATACTCAAGCACTCACTTATGGTCGTAATTATCAATTCTTATATCTTCGAGGAAAAAATTATTTTGAACAAGAAAAATATCCAGAATCTCTTAAAGATTTAAGCGCAGCGATTGATCGGTTTTCTGAATCAAGCAGCTATTATTATTGGCGCTCAAAGGTATACACTGAACTTGGAGAGTACATTAAGGCTTTGACCGATATAGAAAGAGCAGCTTTGCTAGAACTCAATGATGAGTACATTCAAAATCAAAAGAAATTTTTATCTTATCAATTTAGTCGTCAAGGTTATGATTTACACAAAGATCAAAAAAATGATGAGGCTATTAAACTCTATACTTATGCGATTCGATTGACACCAGAAGACAGCTCGCTGTATTTTAGTAGAGGCACTTTTTTTGCTGAACAACATCTGCTTGATGCAGCACTTAAAGACGTGAAAATGGCTATTCAATTAGACCCTGATGAGATCAAGTTTTATAGATACCTTGATTGGATATTAATGCAGAGTAAAGATTGGGAACAAATTATTCGTTATTGGAATCAATATATTGAACGTCACCCGAAAAATAGTAAAGCTTATCTTGAACGCGGAGGTGCTTATTATCATAAACGCGATATGAAGTCTGCACTAAAAGATGCAAAGAAAGCCTCTGATTTAGGTCATCCTGAAGGTACTCGTCTTTACAAGCGACTTAAGAGAAATATGGAATTAGATTCAATAAAATAAACTCTTCGATATATTCAATCCCTTATTTGTTTTAAGCATAAAAAAACCGACATAAATGTCGGTTTTTTTATATTTAAGGCATTCAAATAAAAGCTTATTTCTTGGCCATTTCTTCCAATGTCTTAGCTTTATAATGCCCCTGTTCAGTGAGAAGTCTTTAACACTTTATAGACGCACTTAATCAGAGCCACTGTATTGGCTGGTTATTTTTCCTAAACCATTTGTTCTTTGCAGGCGCTCAGCTATCCACATATCCATTTGCAAATCAATAAAGCCATATATTTTGAGTGATTCACCTATACGTAACTGAGCAAAACTAAAGGGTGCATCAGGATTATGCGGATCAACAAATAAGGCGGTGGTGGGTACCTGGATCAGTTGTCCTGCACTCCACAATTGACGTTGTTCTATATCAATAGCATCTAAGGTGACATTTAATCGCGTTTGACCCGAAGCTGTACGTTGACTGGATTGCCCCATAAAGGTCAAATCACTGATTTGAAAAACGCCTGCATTATCCATCTGCCCACGGCTAATGACTTCAGCACCTTTGTATAAATCATCAGACATGCCTAATTCAAAAGAAGTGTTGCTCGTTATAGAAGCCGCTTGAAAAGCAATATCAAAATCATAAGGACTGACAAAACGAGTAATATGACCGCGTAAGTTTTTTAATGAGGCATTCATAGGCTCGATGAATTGCCATTGGGAAGCTATTAAGCGATCTTTTTCTAAATGACCACTCAGGTATAAGCGTTGCCCCTTCAATGGCATTAAGTCATTTAGCAAATGATAATCAACGGTTAAACCTCCACAATGAAACTCAAAGGTTTCTGTATTTAGATGCTGTACTCGTCCTTGAATGGACACTAAATCTTGATCGCTTGAATTATCAATTCGGGTAGCTAACCAGATACCGTCTTCAATGGGTAATCCACTGACTCGAATAACATCGCCTACAGCCATCCCAGCTAATCCTTCAACGGGATAAAAGACAGTACGTTCATCTATGTTGACTTGTTGTAGAGCTACTGTTAAGTGCTGCTGTTCTAAATCAATATGGGTGATAGAGCCGCTTACTGATTCAGTAAATTCAATTCGTTGAGCATGATCACTATTGATGGGGTGAGTTAATGAAATCATCATTCCCAGGCGTAATTGTTCAAGGGACACTTCTTTTCCATTCATGAAGACAGAGACATCTTCTGTTGTATAGCGGCGACCGTTTACATAAACACTGCCAAAAGCACTGATAGAACCATTGGTTATTCCTGTTCCTCCTATCCCGCCTTCGGCGATATCAGTGAGGTCTCCACCACCACAGCCATTCAGTAATAGTAATATCATCACGCTAAAAAAATGGGGCTTTTTCATGCTCATTTGTCCTCTGTATCCTTTTCAAAAAAATACACGCCTACTCCAGCATATTTACGACCACTACCTGAAATATTTGAATTGTTATCTCGATCTTGTTGATTAAGCCAAGTATTGAGTTCTTCTAATAAACGTTGCCCATGTTGAGCGGCTAATGTGCGCAATACAGGAATCGCTTCTTCTGGAAGATTATCGTAGGCCACTTTGCGTTGAAAATAGCTGTCTCCAGGAGAACAATCCAAATTATGCTCTAATGTTTCTAATAACAACGTTGTATCCATACCTAAAATACTCAACTTATCGGTTTCACTGGTATTGGGTACATAAGCGCGTTGCAATAACTTTAGGCGGGCATCGGGTAATTGTTCAACGGCTCCAACGCGAAGAAGTTCATCTAAAACGGCTCGCACAGGAATATCTCCTCCATAACAATGCACCAAGCCTGTCAATGTAGCTCCTTCACCTTCTAAAGGTAAGATCATAGGGCTGCCCCAACCGTCCAAATAAGCACGATCCTGAATCCATCCGCTAATCACCCGCGCCGCTCGGTTATAACGCGCCACACTGTCGGTATTCAGCGGTGCGACATCATCTCGAATCTGTTTAACCTCCTTGCGAGTCAAGCCTGTTAAGACTGAAATTCTGGAGTCTGTTTGTTTTTTTCCTGGCAAGGCGAAATCTCGTTGAGCAGTTTCCACATAAGCACGTTTAATCAGGTCAATTAAGCTCCCACAGGGAATCCCGTAACGTAACAAAATGCGCGTGAGTGGCTGCAATAAGCGATACATGGCCGCTAATAAAGTGGATTGGGTGTCATTCATCATGCCTTCCCTATTTGGTATAAAAAAAACAATTTTAGAGTAGCTATTATCTTTAACAATAGCATTTATTTGTAAACCTTTATGAGAAAAAATAGCATGAAAAATAATTTGGTCTTTTTTTACCAAAGAGTCTATACTCTGTATCACTTAGACTAAATCCATTCTCAAGGAGAACACCATGAATGCTCACTTAAAACCTTTAGTCATCTCATTAGCAATGGCACTGAGCTTTAATGTCATGCCTGCGAGCGCAGGCAACGGCCCTGGCAACAATGCGGGCATGACGTGTATCAGCGTCCCCGCAGGTGCGCAAATCAGTGAATCTGAAGCCGCTTCTTTAAGTTTTATGCGTGAAGAAGAAAAATTAGCGCGGGATGTTTATCAAAATCTATATGCTCAATGGCAAGATGTAGTCTTTAATAATATTGCCACCTCGGAACAAACCCATATGGATCAAATCAAATGCTTGTTAGACGGTTATGGTTTACCTGATTCAGCATTGGATGAAGTGGGGCGTTTTAATAACAGTGACTTACAGACATTGTATGATAGCTTAATAGAACGAGGACAGACTTCTCTGATAGAAGCATTGCGCGTTGGTGGTTTGATTGAAGAAGTGGATATTAAAGATTTACAGCAGGCCATCTCTGAAACTGAAGTAGTTGAGATTCAGATGGTGTATAACAATTTACTGAAAGGTTCAGAAAATCATTTGCGTGCCTTTACAGGTCGCTTAGAACAATTAGGCGAGACTTATACCCCTCAACTTCTTAGTGCTGAGGCTGTTTCTGATGCATTAGCTACGGCTATTTTTGATCTCGACTCACAAACAGTGGTCATCAATGAACTGCGTATTCGTCAGAATGGACGTTTATTACCTCAAACTAACATGTATCAAGTGGAGTTACGCATGAATAGAGACGGGCAAACCTTACAGTTAATGAAGGTTCAACGTCATAATGCGCCTCAGTAAAAATCATTGAGATAAGGGCTTAAAAAAGCAGCCCATAAAAAAACCGACCTAGTGGTCGGTTTTTTTATGCTTAAAACATTTAAATGAAATGTTATTTTTTAGCAATCTCTTCCAATTTCTTGGCTTTAATCACTTGCCCATTCAGCGCAGATTCTTTGGCACTTTTACCAAAGGCTACACTCATCAAGGTTGAATAATACACCACGGGCATTTTGAACTTAGTACCAAAGGTTGCATTGATCTGATCTTGATAGACTTCTACATTCATTTGGCATACAGGACATGGGGTGACAATCATATCAGCACCATTGTCATACGCCGCACCAATGATGTCTTTGATCATCGCTTGAGATTTATCAGGCTCAGTAAAAGCTAAAGCCCCACCGCAGCATTGCACTTTCTTCTCATAAGTGGGAATGGAATCCGCACCCAGCGTTTCAACCAGTTTGTCCAAATACATGGGGTTTTCAAAGGATTCGCCGTTGATACCAAAAGGACGGTTGGTCTGACAGCCGACATAACCTGCGATTTTCAAACCTTCCAGCGGTTTTTTCACATGTTTGCCAATGTCTTCATAGCCTAAATCTTCGATCAAGACTTCTACCATGTGGCGAACTTCTTTATCGTTTTTCAATTCAAGCCCAGCTTCTTTCAATGCGGTGTTGGTTTCTGCCAACATGCTTGAATCGTGTTCTAAACGCTCTTTGGTTTCTTTTGTGGCTAACCAGCACGCCGCACAAGTGGCTACCACATCTTGATTCGGATGGGCTTGTTCAGACAACGCCAAGTTACGTGCAGATAAGGCTAAACGCGGTAATTCACCGCCGCCGTTGTAACCGATAGAAGCTGAGCAGCAGTTCCAGTCAGGAATATGATTGAGTTGGATGTCCAACTCTTTGCACATGCTGTCAACAGAGACCATATAGTTTGAGGAGGACGCGCCTTTTTGCGAGGAGCATCCGGGGTAAAAAGAGTATTCTTTCTTAGCCATCATCATTTCTCCGTATAAAACCTTTTGAAGCCTGCTTATGCGACATTCAAAAAATTTTAATTCAATGCGAATGTTTGCTCTTAACCTGTGATTGAGCCAATTGAATCAACTGCCTAAGTACATCATTCACCGCTTTCGTATCATGGAAAACTTCAGCAACATCAGGATCAAGCAACACTAGATTTGTACCTTGAGCACAACGCTCAGCATATTTACCTCTCACAGCACCTGGCATATTGTCCAAGTCATATTCAGGTTTCAGATCGTCTTGAAGTTCATCATCATCTTCATTAATGGTGTCGTTCATAATATTTTCTCTCTTGCTTGGTCGCTGATCGTGCACTGTATGAGCCACCATCAGCACACGCTGCAAACAAGAAAAACCAATAGTGAGAAAACGCTGCTCTCCGATTGAATGTTCTGAATCGGGTAAAGTGGCAGCCAGAGCGTCATTAAAGACACTGGCTGCTTCTTCAAACGTTACTTGATGTTTTTTCCAGTTAATGTCAGCTTTTTTGTCATCCCAGGTATACAACATCAAATTTTGCCTCAAGCAAAATTTTAGACGTGCTCACCCACACGCGCTGCTTCCAATTCTTCGGCTTTTTTCAGCATCGCATGGAAGCCTTTTTGGTCTTTCACACCATGACCGCCAAAAATTTCCATGGGAGCCATACGACCTGTTAACGCCATGCCTTGACCGATAGAACGCATTTTCATGGACATTTTGATGCCTTCAGAAAAGCCGTTCATGAAGTACAGAGCTAAGCCTAGTTTTAACTCGTTGACACGCCCGGTTTTGGTGAGGTTATTCCAGAACATTTGTGAGAATTTGTTCGTGGGTTGCTCTTTGGGGGCTATGCCTAAGCGTTTGGCGTAATGCGCTAAGCCGTGCATGATGTGGGTAATCGGCAGTTCACGCGGACAGCGCACCATGCAGTTGTAGCAAGAGGTACACATCCACATGGAATTAGAGGTCAGGACTTCTTCGCGTTTGTTGGCGCGAATCATCATGAATAATTCTTGCGGTGGGTGATCCCAGTGCGGGCCCAGTGGGCAAGAACCAGAACATACGCCGCATTGCATACACATGCGCACCCATTCGCCTTCTTCGACGTTGTTTGCCACTTCTTTTAAGAAGTTATTGCGGTACTTTTCCACCATTGCGGTGTTGACATCGCTCATCTTAAATCTCCTTAATCAAGCGGGTGCAGATATGTCATCTGCCTCCGAACGTTTTGCTATGACTCAATCACTCAAAACGTTCGGATCGAGGTTACAAACCTCGACTCGCATAAACCTTTGCATAGAATATTGAGTTGAGTCTGAAATAAAAACACTTTATTTTTTAAGCCTTTATTTCTTCTTGTGCCAGCGCAGAGTGCTGGAACTAGGATTTAGAACTTAAACGGACTCATCCCAACTTTTTCAATCGTTGCTGCCATGTCGTTGATAATTTCAGGAATCCGTTGGATGTCTGTAATCGATACTTCATGGGTTTCTACACGCTCGGTTTCTAGGTTCAACTGTGTCAGGGTGTCGCCGATTTTGCTCATGCGGTAATGCGCCATTTCGGAACCTTTGACGAAGTGACATTGATAGTTTTCGCCTTTTTGACAACCCAGCAACACCGCACCGTCGTAACCACTGTTTAAGGCATCCGTCAACCAAATGGTATTGACTGAACCTAAGCAACGCACAGGCACAACGCGCACAAAAGGAGAATATTCAGTGCGATTCATCGCCGCCATATCTAAAGCAGGATACGCATCGTTTTCACAGGCCAGCACTAAAATGCGAGGTTTTTCTGAGTATTCATCAGGAATGTCCACGGATTTAATCGCTTGACCGACGGTATCGACGGAGTAGTTATCAAACGAAATCACACGTACAGGACATGCGCCCATGCAGGTACCGCAACGACGACAACGGGCTTCGTTAAACTGCGGATAACGTTGCTCGTCTTCGTTGATCGCACCAAAGGGGCATTCCACCGTGCAGCGTTTACACTGGGTGCAACCTTCTTTACGGAATTTTGGATAGCTTAAATCCCCTGAGCGCGGATGTGCGGCGCGTCCTAGCGAAGCATTTTCCACCACTTGAATGGCTTTTAAGGCCGCCCCTGTCGCATCATCGGTAGCTTGTCCGATGTCCATTGGACGGCGCACAGGCCCTGCGGTGTAAATACCGGTACGACGGGTTTCGTAAGGGAAGCAGATGAAATGAGAATCGGTAAAGCCATGCACTAAGTGCGGCATGTCGGTACCTTGGCGATAATCTAAGTTCAAAACGGAATCTTTGGCTTCTTCTTTTTCCAACAAAGCTTCCATTTTTACGATGACTTGCTCATCTTTTTTATCTTCTTTAGCTTGCGCGACTTCCTGTGCTAAATAAGGATTAGGGCCCGAATTAGGCACCATGCCTGTGGCTAACACCACCAAGTCGTATTCTTGTTCAACGGTTTCGTTCAAAAGAAAATTGTCAAATTTGACTTTAGGCCCGGCACTGCCTGCGGTGACGCTTTCGGCTTCACCTTTAAGGAAGGTTACGCCTTGGTCTTGACCCGCACGGTAGAAGTTTTCGCCACCTGCACCTGGGGTGCGTAAATCGGTGAAAAGTACCGTGGTTTGGGTATCAGGATTGTTTTGCTTAAAGTACAAGGCTTGTTTGATGCTGGTGGAGCAGCAATGACCTGAACAATAAGATAAGCGGCCTTCTTTTTGGCTACGTTGCCCTGCGCATTGGATGAACAATACGTTTTCGACGTCTTTGCCGTCGGAAGGACGTTTAATCGCGCCGCCATTGGCAGCATTTGCCAGCGCTTCTAAACCCAGTTGATCGACGACATCCGCATTATCGGGATTGAACTCGGTCAACTGGCTCATGTCATAAGGTTTGAAGCCCGAAGCTTGCACGATTGCGCCAAAGTGTTCAGTGACTGTTGAGCCGCTTTCTTGCGCGATGTCTACCGCAAAACGCCCTGGAGCACCGCTGGTGCGGGTCACAGTAGAATTGACGTATACGGTAATTTTATCGTTGGCTTGTACTTCAGCGATTAAATCCGCCACGCCGCTGTCGGCAGGGGCTAAGAAAGGCGCACGAACTGGAATGCGTTTGAACAATTGCGCAGTGATGCCGCCGAGTTGTGGTTGTTTTTCCACAATGGAGGCCGCGTAACCGGCTTTCGCTGCTTCTAGTGCGGTGGTCATGCCTGTCATTCCGCCACCAACCACTAAAATGTGCTTGGTTAAGCCTTGCTCGCCACTGGCATCCGGTTGATTCATGTGCTTGGCTTCTGCGCAACCCATGCGAATGTAGTCATTCGCCATTTCTTGCGTGGTTTCGCGGGCATCGTCGGTATCAGGACGTATCCAAATCACGCCTTCACGCAAGTTGGCACGGGACAGCGCCACGCCTTCAAAATCGAAAGCATCCGTTTTTGCACGACGCGAGCAAGCACCCAACATGACGTGGGTGATGCCTTCGTTGTCGATGTCGGCTTGGATCATGTCCACGCCGTCTTGATTACATAAGAAGTCATGCTGCTTGGCAATCGCTGCTTTGCCTTCGCTTTTAGCCATTTGTTCTAATTGATCGCAGTCAAGACGCTCGCCTAGACCACAGCCTTTACAAATATAGGCACCGATTTTTTTATCTGCTGCCATGATTTAACCCTCCGCGCTGGCGACTTGATTGACCACTTGAATGGCGCGTAAAGCGCTGGCTGTAGCGTTTTGCACGGCACGATTCACATCTAAAGCATCGGATGCGCAACCGGCTGCGAATTGACCGCCGTTAGCCGGATCAAGTTCGATAAAGCCTTCTTCGTTGATGTTCAAACCAATGTCCATGCCTTTGAAATCCACGCTGGGCTGCATCCCTACCGCCAACACGACTAAATCGTGTGGATTGTTGTAGCGCATGTCTTTGCCAGTACCGGACATTTCCAGGTTATTACCATTGAGCACAGGATTATTGGTAGCTTTGTCCAAAGTGATGCTGGCGACTTTCGATTTAATGAAACTTACGCTGTCGTCGGCTTGGACTTTTTGATAGAAATCTTCAAAGCGGTCGATGGCGCGAATATCGATGTAATACACCGTTGATTTGCCTGCGTCGCCGAATTTTTCGCGGGGATAGGTGCTTTGTTTGAGAGAGGCCATGCAGCAAATGCGCGAGCAGTGTTTCAAGTAGTTGCGATCACGCGAACCCGCACATTGGATAAAGGCCACATCTTTGGCTTCTTTACCGTCAGAAGGACGTATCAATTTGCCCCCTGTAGGGCCTGCGGGGTCCATCATGCGCTCCAGTTCCACGCTGGTGATGACGTTTTCAAAGCGGTCATAACCATAAGGCTGGATTTTGTTGGCATCATAAGGTTTCCAACCCGTCGCCCAAACAATGGCACCGGCTTTGAGCTGCAAACTTTCTTCTTTCATGTCCAAATCAATCGCATCAGCCTTGCACGCGGCTTTCGCTTTATCCGCGTCAGGTGTACCGATCATCTTAGGATCAATCACAAAACGCTGGGGATAAGCCATATTAAACGGCAAATACGCACCTTTGCGTTTGTTTAAGTTGTAGTTGAATTCGTTATCAAATTCACTGTCAACGGCTTCGCCGCAAGCACCGCACGCCGTACATTGGCTATTCACGTAACGTGGCGCAATATTGACTGTCAGGCTGTAATCGCCAGCATTGCCTGACACATTGGCGACTTCAGCCATAGTGAGTACAGTGATGTTTTTATTGGCCTTAATACGGCGCAGATTGATTTCCATCCCACAGGTGGGGAAACAAAGTTTTGGAAAGTATTTATAGAGTTGTGACACTCGACCACCCAGCGATGGGTTTTTCTCGATGAGAATGACCTGTTTGCCACATTCAGCGGCTTCTAAGGCTGCGGTCATTCCGCTGATGCCACCTCCCACGACCACGATGGTCTGGTTGGTTGCGACGACTTCCGTCATTGCGATTTCTCCTGAAGACTAGATTTTCTTAAGGAAAATCTAAAATGGATGAGATACACCTGAAATTTTAAGGTGAGCAGCAGGTGCTTTATGACATTGGGACACGGACGATTTTTGAGATTTTTTGCCCCTCTAGCTCGGTTATTTTTTCTACCCAAACATCTCGCTAGATGACAACAACTATCAAAAATCCCACGACCCTAAAATATCCACAAAACTCTGTTGCAAACACTCTTTTTTAGCAGCCTCTCAAAGCCATTTTCAGACTTAAAAAAGCCGTATTTTCAGGCACGTCTAGCGAGTTTTTCAAGGACAGCGCGTCAGGATACACGCATATATCACAAAATGCTTATTGAATTTTCCAGGCTAGTATAAAAATACTCTATTTTCGCAGAATGCGTTGAATTTTATACAGAAGTTGACAGGTGTCTTCATCCGTTTGTCAC
>JADGEH010000024.1 GCA_016744475.1 Thiotrichales bacterium
GTTGCACCGCTCAACCCAAGCATTAGAACGTTCAACTACCCATCGTGCTTTGATAGGGACAAAACCTTTCTTGCCAAGCGCCTCTTTTTTTTAGACATTTTTGGAGGGCGTTCAAATTGAATCTTAGTCATCATTTCAGGATAGACTTTTTCTAACTCTTTTTGGAGTGACTTAGGGTTATAAGCATGGTCTAATAAGATTTAAATCTTTTCTATATTCAAAGACTTATCTTTTAAATAAGAGATATTTTGACTCAACATTTCAATCAGCCCTTTATCATCAGAAACATTTGCTGGGGTGCAGTGAACAAAAAAAGGAAAACCTAAGCTATCTACAGCCAGATGTCGTTTAATGCCATTCGTGGCTTTACTTCAGAACCTTAACATAATAGATATCAAATGGGTTCTATAGGGGTATTGTTTCAGTTGTACGAGTCAAATTACTCATAAGCCTTGGGTATAAAGCGTGAAATGAGATACTGTCGTACAAATCATTTCATATGCCTATATCACTGATTTATTGTCCCTATATCAAGCTACGGCTTGATGCTCCGTAACTGGCTAAAGCTCTTTTCTCTCGCTTTAGCATCAAAATTCACAGGCCAAGACGGCCAGTCCTTCAAGGACTGGCCGTCTTAACCACGGATGTCATTTTGCTATAGCAGTGCGATTGATGAAAAATACCGGATAGTTTTTGTTGACTTCACACTATGTGCATCAGGTGGCTTGTAAACTCGACTTTTCAACATATGCTTGATCTCGTTCTAAGTCTCACCCGCCAAGACCGGATAGGTCTCTTAACAACTCGGTTCACATTTGCTCATGCTCGATTCCTTTCATTTTATTCGGCCTTTTTGGTTATTTTTGCTGCTACCTTTTATGCTGTGGTGGTTCTGGCAATGGCAGCAACGGACACGTAGTGATGCTTGGCAACAGGTTTGTGACGCGCATTTATTGCCGCATTTATTGGTGCAATGGGGCGGCAGTCGGCAGCGTTTAGTGCTGTGGTTAATCGCCTGCGGCGGCTTATTGGCGATTCTGGCATTGGCCGGCCCTACCTGGTCAAAACGCCCGCAACCGGTGTTTGAAACGGAGCAAGCGCGAGTGTTGGTGTTGGATTTATCGCGCTCGATGGATGCCACCGACATCAAACCTTCCCGCCTCACTCAAGCCAAATATAAGCTGTTAGATATTTTGCAAAACAGTAAAGAAGGACAAACCGCTTTATTGGCTTTTGCTGGCGATGTGCATGTGGTGAGTCCGCTGACTTCCGATGCCGATACCATTGCAGCGCAGGTGCCGACTTTAAATACTCAAATTATGCCGATTCCAGGCAGCCGTCCGCTGGAAGCCTTGCGCACTGCACGAGATTTACTCAAACAAGGCGGCGCAGCCAGCGGCGATATTATTCTCATCACTGATGGCGTTGAAGATACCGCCACGCACGCATTGGCTGCGCAATTACTTGAACAAGGCTATCGACTTTCGGTGTTAGGCATCGGCACGCCACAAGGTGCGCCAATTCCGTTAGCTGACGGCAGCTTTTTGAAGGATCAAGGCGGCGCTATTGTGGTGCCGCGACTCGATCCCGGTAGCTTACAGCGGTTGGCTCAAGCCGGAGGCGGCATTTATGCACCTTACACCGCTGATCAACGCGATTTGTACTATTTGCTCTCCCCCGCTGCCGACCAAGCCTATCAAGCCAGCGAAGACAATCCGATCAGTGAAAGCTGGGAAGAACAAGGCCCTTGGTTGTTGCTGTTATTGCTCCCGGTGGCGGCGCTGGCGTTTCGTAAAGGCTGGTTGTTAGCTGTATTTCCCTTGTTTTTCATCATGCTACCGGATGCCAGTGCCGGGGTTTGGGATGATTTATGGCACACCCGTGATCAACAAGGACAACAAGCCTTCAGTGCGGAACAGACAGAACAAGCGGCGCAGTTGTTTGAATCGCCAGAATGGCAAGGCGTGGCGCAATATCGAGCGGGGAATTATCAAGCGGCGGTGGATAGTTTCGCCCAACAAGATACTGCTGATGCGCATTACAACCGAGGTAATGCGCTGGCAAAACTGGGGGATTTAGAAGGCGCGAAACAAGCTTATCAACAAGCCCTAGAGAAAAATCCTCAGCATCCACAAGCTAAAGACAATAAAGCTTTAGTGGAACAATTATTAGAACAAAAACAGCAAGAGCAGGATTCTGAATCCGGCGATCAAGGAGAAAAAGGAGAGCAAGGGGAGGACGGCGAGTCTAAGGAACAAGAAGGCCAACAAGATTCATCCCAGCAAGAACAAAAACAAGATGGAGACAGCGGGCAATCTCAAGACCAACAAGAAGGCGAAGGGCAGCAACAACCATCAAAAGAACAAGATGGACAAAGCGGTGAGGATTCACAGCCAGCACCCTCTCAACCCACAGACGATGAAGAACAGCAAAACCCCTCTTCATCCTCAGCACAACAAGATGAACAAGCCCCTGAGAATGCTGAAGACAGTTCAATGGCTCAAGCTGATCCTAAACAAGAAGACGCACCCAGCGAAGAAGACATTCGACAAGCCTTACAGCAACAACAAGAAGCGGGAGAAGAACCACCAGAAGGAGAGCAAGCTCAAGTTCAACAAGCCATGAGTGCAGAAGAAGTTCAAGCCCAAGAGCAAGCAATGGCGCTCGAACAACAATTGAATCGAGTACAAGATGATCCCGGCGGTTTGCTGCGCCGTAAATTTGCTTGGGAATATCAACAACGCCAGTTAGAACGCCAACGACGCGGCCTACGTGAAGACGCACCATCAGGCCAAACTTGGTAATACTTTAACGACATTGACCCTTTGGAGGTTTTTCTTATGCGACACATCTTGATGTGCTTTTGGCCGCCGAAATCTTATTCCCGTATGGCGCAATGGCTGACCCGCCAAGGGGCACGCGCATTGTTGGTCAGCGGGGGTTTAGCACTACTCACCAGCAGTTGCTCGGCACAATTTGACGTGCAAAACACCACGCCAATAGCCCGCACCTACGCCGCCGCCTTGCCCGTCATGGGCTTTGCGCAGGACGGCTCCACGCAAAAACTGCCCAGCCTTGCGCCGATGTTGGAAAAAGTCACGCCCACCGTGGTGAACATTTCCACCACCACGCTGATTCGTGAGCAAGAAAGTCCTTTATTCAGCGACCCCTTTTTCCGGCATTTTTTCGACCTGCCCTCACAACCACGGATGCGTAAAAATCAAAGTTTAGGCTCTGGTGTGATCATTAATGCCCGCCAAGGTTACGTCATCACTAATCACCATGTGATTGATAAAGCGGATGAAATCACCGTAACTTTACAAGATGGGCGAAATTTAACCGCCAAATTGCTCGGAGCCGATCCCGACACCGACATTGCTTTACTACAAATCTCCCATGAATCCTTGCAAGCCTTGCCGTTAGGCAACTCCGATCAATTGCGCGTCGGCGATTTCGTGTTAGCCATTGGCAACCCCTTTGGACTCAGCCAGACCGTCACCTCCGGCATCGTCAGCGCTTTAGGTCGCACGGGCTTAGGCATTGAAGGCTATGAAGATTTTATCCAAACCGATGCCTCCATTAACCCCGGCAACTCCGGCGGGCCTTTAGTTGATTTACGCGGCGAACTCATCGGCATTAATACCGCGATTTTGGCACCCGGCGGCGGTAACGTAGGGATTGGTTTTGCCATCCCCATCAACATGGTGAGCAAAATCGTCTCGCATTTAGTCGATTATGGCGAAGTACGGCGCGGCGTATTAGGCGTAGACACCCAAGACATCAGCGCTGATTTAGCCAGCGCCTTTCAATTAGATTCTCATAAAGGTGCGGTGATCACCTATGTTTCACCGGACTCAGCGGCAGATAAAGCAGGTTTGCAAGTCGGCGACATCATGACGCATATTGAACAGCGAGCGATCAATAGCGCCGCTGATTTACGCAACCGCATTGGTTTATTACGTGTGGGAGAGAAAATTCAATTAGAAGTGATTCGCAAAGGCCAGAAGAAAACCCTCACCGCACGAATTGAAGAAGAACCCAGCATTGCCGGAGAAGACATTGCCAGTTTTTTCAAAGGTGCACGTTTACAAGAAATAGAACGCCACACGGCTCGCGGTCAATTGAACCGGATATTCATTAAACAAGTGAAGTCACGCAGCCCCGCTTGGGAAACAGGATTAAGAGCCGGAGATGTATTTTTATCCATTAACCGTACACGCATTGAAAGCGTGGCGGATTTAAAAGAAGTGTTCAATTATCGGTACCGCAATATCATTATTAAATTATTGCGAGATGATAATGTCATTACGATTTTGTTGCGTTAAAAGCGGGTTTTTGTTTCCCTCTTTTCCCTCGTTCCCACGGTCTTCATGGGAATGCCGTAGAGACGCTTTGCGTCTCGTGCCGCAGGAGCGACACAGCCTGCATTTCCACGCTGGAGCGTGGGAACGAGAAAAATTTAAGATGTTGAAAATATTGAAATAAGTTGAATGCAGCCAACTTATCGGGTTTGTAGAACCTTACCGATCCCATTCGTGTGCAATCGGTTTGTTAGACTTGTTGCGAGGGGTAGGTATCGTAGCAAAAAGGTGTGGTTTTGAGGTGGTTTTTTCGATTTTTTGAGAAGTTATATTGTCGATAAGATAAAATCAAAAAACCACTCTCATAAAATGAAAATCAAGGAAACAAACCGATGAATATCCACAACCCAACCACCAACAATGGCTTACGCGCTTTAGGTTTAAGCGCTTTTTTATTGAGCGGCGCTCTGCTATTACCTACCTCAAACGTATTAGCTTGCGACACCACTGGCGGGAATTGGAACGCAGCAGGTACTTGGACTAATTGCGGTGGTGGTACGCCCAGCACCACTGATGCTGTGAATGTCAACTCAGGCACCTTGAACATCGACACCATTGCTGATGCCCAGAGCGTTGTTATAGCAGCAGGAGCTACGGTCACTTTTACGGGAGGGAGTGCATTTGCTGTTGGTGATGGCGGTATCCGAAACAGTGGCAGCTTTGATGCCACTGGTGCAGGTGTCATTACTGTGGCAGCCACGCTTGCCGTAACACCTGGTACTTACAACCTAACGACGGGGACTTTCACTCTGGGAGGAGCAACATTTAATACTTCTGCGGCGGTAGGGGCCGGCCTGGAAAATGACGGTACTTTTACGATGGGTGCGGGAGCGGTGACCACTGATACTTTTCGAAATGGTCTAACTAACCCAGCCGCCGCATTTACGGTAGGTTCTGGTGGATTGGAAGTGACTGGTACGCTCTATCCAAACAATGGCACCATGACCTTGAACGGCGACTTAACGCTTTCAGGCACCAATTATCAAACTGGTAGCATGGTTCCTTCAGGTACGGGCAGCATCATTTTAAGCGATGCGATACATGGCATTTATCCTCCAGTTAATCTACATAATTTAACCATGGCAACATTGAGCGCTCCTCGCAATATTGGTTTTAACCCCGGTACTGTCACTGCCACGGGCACAACTGCCTTAAACGGTAGTTCTGTAGCAAATACGATTAGTTTTTCTGGTGCAGCAGCAACATTCACACCTGGGTTCACTGCTAATTTCTGTAGTGGTAATACGATAGCTGGTATTACTTGTAATGCAGGGGCAGGTAGTCCAGCCCCCATTGGCGCTTCGATTGATTTATCTTCAGATAAACCCGCTATTATCTTTGCCAAAGAAATTGACCTCGCTCATTAATAAACTGGTCCCGGTTTAAACGCCGTGGCGAAAAGCAGTAGGATTGTGCGGGGTTTTTCGTTCATTTAAGGCGAATAGAGATTCGTGTAACGAGAATGAAGGGAAAAACCCGCCCTTTTGGTCAGGTTTTCCGCTTTTTTTCGTTAAATAGCCCGCTATTCGCCTTAAAAAACCGAAAAACCTACCCCAAAATGGCGAATTTTCGCTTCGATTCCCCATCTTCGTATAGGCTCTAAGACTGTGAAAGTATTCCGAAAATAGCCGTTTTGTAGTGATTTTTAGCACGCAAGTCATTGATTTTTTGTTACTGGAAACGCCTAAAATTGAATACTTTCACAGCTCCCTATCGCTGATGCAACCTACGCGAGCCGAGATTTAATCTACGTCAGCGAATCACGCCTCCCTACTCGACTAGGTTTTTAGGAAGGTAGGGTTACACCGCCGCGACTTCTTTCTCGTCGGTTTGCAAGGGCGATTCTAAATTCATCAACATACTGAGCATATTGGCGATGCGTGAGCGCATGTCGCGGCGGTCCACAATCATGTCGATGGCACCATGTTCTAGCAAAAATTCGCTGCGCTGAAAACCTTCGGGCAAGGTTTCTCGCACGGTTTGCTCAATCACTCGCGGGCCTGCAAAACCAATCAAAGCATTGGGTTCGGCAATGTGAATATCGCCGAGCATGGCAAAGCTTGCGGATACGCCGCCCATCGTGGGATCGGTCAAAACAGAAATAAACGGCAGCGATTTTTCGTGTAAGCGGGTGAGCACGGCACTGGTTTTCGCCATTTGCATCAGTGAAAACAGCGCTTCTTGCATTCTGGCTCCACCACTGGCTGAAAAGCACACCAGCGGGATGTTGTCTTGCATGGCGCGATTGGCGGCACGGGTGAACTTTTCGCCTACCACGGTACCCATCGAGCCGCCCATAAAGCTGAATTCAAAAGCCGCAGCGACCAAAGGCACGCCTAAAACTTCCCCCCGCATGACGATTAAAGCATCTTGCTCACTGGTGCTTTTTTGCGCTTGGTTGAGACGGTCGCGGTATTTTTTGCTGTCTTTGAATTTCAGCCGATCTGTCGGGGTGAGTTCTGCGTCTAATTCTGTTTGATGTTCATTGTCGAGAAAATGCGTCAAGCGCTCCCGCGCGGGGATTCTTGTGTGGTGGCTACATTTTGGACAAACGTAAAGGTTGCGCTCGAGTTCAGCACGGTATAGCACCGCCTGACACACGGGGCATTTGCTCCAGATACCTTCCGGCACGGTACGCCGTGTTTTGGCATCCGTGCGAATTCGTGAAGGCAATAGTTTTTCAAACCAACTCATTGTGTCATTAAACCATTGTTTTTTAGTGGTTCACGTCACGCGCTAGGCATACCGTGAATAGACTTGCTCGCAAGTCTGAAAGAAATGCTTGGTATGGGTACCAAGCCGTGGCGCAATGGGGAGATGTTAAAAGTGATGGCTGAACACGTCCCGCTGTTGCGTAATGTCTATGATTCTTTAAGCGACTCACTGGATGAACAGACTTGTTGCGAGGGGTCTTCATCGCTGCCCCCTCGCAACAAGTCTAATACCCGTGGTCTCAAAAGAGTCATCATTTTGTCATATCCATTGCTTGGCGCATACCACCTAGCAATGTTTCTAATGCAGCCGCCAATTGTTGGGGGGGCACGGTTTCTGACAAACTGACTAATGTGCTGCCCACCACCACGGCATCAGCCACTTGTGCGACCGCCGCAGCCGAAGCCGCATCACGAATACCAAAACCGACACCAATGGGTAAATCAGTATGTGCTCGAACAGTGGTTAATTTGTCGGCAACCGCGTCTACATCTAAAGCTTGGCTACCTGTCACACCTTTTAGCGAGACGTAGTAAATAAAGCCGCCTGCTTGTTGGCAAATGGTCTGGATACGTGGTTCGGTGGTGGTGGGTGCAATCAGGAAGATGCTGTCAAGTCCTTGGGCTTTAAGCAGTTGATTGAATTCTGCGCCTTCTTCTGGCGGTAAATCGACGGTGAGTACGCCGTCCACGCCCGCCGCTTGTGCAGCTTTAGCGAAGGTGTCATAGCCCATCGCTTCAATTGGGTTGACGTAACCCATTAACACCACAGGCGTATTCGCATCTTGTTGGCGAAACAGCGTGACCATTTGCAATACAGTGGTCAGAGAAACATGATTATCCAACGCCCGTTCGCTGGCTCGCTGAATCACCGGGCCATCAGCCATCGGGTCTGAAAAAGGCACGCCTAATTCAATGATGTTGGCTCCGGCTCGCACCAAGGCGTGCATTAAATCCACGGTTAAATCGGCTTGAGGATCACCTGCCGTGATAAAGGGGATCAAAGCTTTTCGGTGTTGTTGTTTAAGTCTGTCGAAACAGGCCATTATGCGGCTCATCATTGAATCCTTTGTCAGCGCGTTAGTCGGTCAAGTAAAACGGGCTATTGTAGCTGAATTTGTGAGAACAAAGCAGTCTGTGAGTAGGGAGCATTCGGTTCTATAGCGAAATAACATCTGTTGTAAAAGGCCACGCAAACGGCACAAGAGGCTCAGCCCTGAAAGGGCTACATAAAAAGGCGGTATAGCGTTTTATGTCGCCCTTTCAGGGCTGAGTCAGTATCATCGATTGAACCCAGGGCGTTGCCCTGGGCTATAGGGATGCTGCCCCGTTGGGGCTAAAAATCCTTCACTTAAATGACAGTGATGCGCCGCATGAGAACGAGAGTTAAAGCGTGAAACGGAGTGCGAAGCCGTAGCTTCGTATAGGCTCTAAACATCTTGTTCTTTTGCGCCTCTCGCGCCTTTTGCGTTGTCTTTTAAACGCTTAACGCGGTCATGCCACTCACTGTTTTGCCCCTAACATTCTACAAATCAGGTGAGTGGGTTTTATTGACCACTTGTACGGGTTGTCCTGACTTTAAGCCCAAAAAGCCTTGGGTAATCAGTGTTTGTCCCAGTTCTAAACCTTCCAATATGGCGATGTGCTGGGCCAGATGCAGACCACTGCGCACGGCTTGTCGCTGGGCGCGTTGCTCGGCATCTAACAACCACACATATTCGCCTTCTCGATCACGCCGTAAAGCGGATAAAGGAATGCTTAAACTGTGTGGATGGATGATGTCCAAATGCACGCGACAGGATTGCCCGCTGCGTGCGCCTGGAGGCCATTGAGACAGTTGAATTTCCACCACACCTTGGCGGGTTTGTGCGTTTAAGGCGGGATAAATACGCGCAATCTGTCCGCTGTGCCGCTCGGTGCTTAAGGCATCAATTTGTATTTGCACACTATCGCCAACTTTTAAGCGGGCGAGGTGTTGCTCGGTGATGTTGACTTCGACCCGCAAAGAATCTGGATCAAGCAGACTGAGCACATGCGTGTTAGAGGAAATGACATCCCCCGGTTCTGCCAAACGAGCGCTGAGCACGCCTGCAAACGGTGCGTGCAGCTCCATGTCTTGTAAACGCAATTGCAGCAAACGTACATCCGTGTCCGCCAGTGTTTTGAGGGTTTCGGCGCGGGCGCGTTCTTCGTCTGAGACTAATTTGTTATGGCTTAAGTTTTTTAAACGTTGCCAATCTTGCCGCGCTTGTCGCAAAGTGGCTTTGGCTTTGGATAAACTGATACGCAAACGCCGATCATCTAAACGCAGCAGCAGCGCGTCTTGCGCGACGCTATCCCCAGCATAAAAAGGCAATTCGGTGATGCGCCCGCTTTCTTGGCTAAACAGGCGCAAAATGCGTTGTGCTTGCAAGGTGCCGCTGTACACTCGACTTTCTTGCAATGCCTGCTCGCGGACTTGTGCGGTGTACACTTGATGCGGCGTGTTTTTGGGTTTTGCCGCCTGCACGGGTGAGGATACCTGCTCCCAAAGCCCACCGAACATCAGGCAACAGCATAGGATAGATAAGGATTTATGAGGGTGACATGAAAGCTTCATCTGAATACTCTGGTGCGTAGGTACGTAGAATGGGTTCATCACGGGATGTCATGGGTCATAGACTTATGGCAAAGCGTATTCATCAGCTACAAAGGCGTGAATTTTCGCTACGATGCCAACCCCTTGCAACAAGTCTTTTGGTTCTCTTAACATGCGGTCAAAAGTGCTCTTTTATAGCGGAGATTTAAGCGATGTTAGTACTGGTTTTTTATTTGGGTGAGGTGATGTACATCATCAAACACCATCACATCCGCGAAATTTCGCCGATGGTGAAGCTCAAACAGATGTCTCAAGCACCGGATTATTTTGCGGGTTTTTTTAATTACCGCGATACCTTGGTGCCCGTGGTGGATTTGCGCCAGTTGCTGCATCACGAACCCTGTCAAATGCGCCTGAGCACGCGGATTATTTTAGTCGATTATGAGTGGCCCGATCAGCCCGTGCAGACTTTGGGCTTAATCGCCGAGCGGGTCACAGAAACCTTACGTAAAGCGCCTGAAGATTTTGTGGATACGAATATGTTAATGCAAAATACACCGTATTTAGATCAAGTCGTGATGGAGCATAACGAGGTGATTCAATGTATTAATCTTGAGCGCCTCGCGTTGCAATTACACCACCAGCGTTTACCTTCTGAGCGGCCTTATTCTGATGAACGATAATCCCGTTGAGCGTTTTTTACAGCACACGATTGGCTTAGACAGTGCCAGTATCGGTGCGGATACCTTGCAACATATTCTTCACGAGCGATGGCGTGCGACGGGATTAAGTGCCGCACCTTACGCCGCTTTTTTGCATGATTCACAGGATGAGCAAAAACGTCTAATCGAAACCGTTGTGGTGCTAGAAACTTGGTTTTTTCGCCATCATCGTAGTTTTGATTTTATGAGCCAGCATTTGCAGGCGCAATCCCCGCCTGCTGTGCGTTTACTGAGTTTACCTTGTGCCACGGGTGAAGAACCGTATTCTTTAGTCATGTCGCTGTTAGACAAAGGCTTTTTGCCTCGTCAAATACACGTTGATGCGGTGGACATCAGCCAACCTGCACTCGATATTGCGCAGCAGGCGCAGTATCGAAATATCGCTTTTCGAGGTGAGCGTGGGCGGCAAGCGCAACCCGTGTTTTTTCAGCCTGTGGAGCAAAAAAACGCGCTGAATGTAGACCGACTGTATCAATTAAAACCTGAAGTCCGCTCATGCGTGCATTGGCATCAAGGCAATATTTTGGATGCCCACATATTTCCTCCGCAACCTGGATTTGACGTGATTTTTTGTCGCAACTTATTGATTTATCTCACACCGGAGGCACGCTCAACAGCGATTCGTCATCTCGCTACTTGGCTTAAACCCAGCGGCTTGTTGTGTGTGGGACATGCGGAACGCAATTTGGCGTGTCATGAGGGTTTTGTGCAGGTGTCTGAACCAGGCGTGTTTGCTTGTTGGCATCCACAATCACCACAAGCCCAAAACAGCACGACTTCTCCTAAGCCCCTCAAAAAGCCACTGATCGCGCCTCAAATCGTGCGCCCCGTGTCTGACACCTTGTCACCCCCCGCCGTGAAAAGCTCAACCCCTCATCCTTTGAAGGGCTTAGAACAGATTGAGCAATTGGCTGATCAAGGCAAGCTGGAAGCGGCTTTGCAACAGTGTCGTGATTTTTTGCGTACACAGCCCGATGCCGTACAGGGACATTTTCTCTGCGCTTTAATTCATCAAGCCCGACAAGATGAAGCGCAGGCCGAGCGCTATTTTCAACAAACTTTGTATTTGCAACCGCATCATATGGAGGCTTTGCACCACTTAAGCGTGTTGCTGCAAGGCCAAGGCCGTCAAGCACAGGCACGTTCTTTACATCAGCGTTTACAGCGCGTGCGCGACAAAGCTCAGGGTGTTATGCATGGAACCGCTTAAACTCACTGAAAAAATTGAAAATTGTTGGAAAACTCAAGGCGTTTGGAGCGATCAAGGTGGACATTGTGAACGATTAGCCAAGGTGATCCATTGTCGCAATTGCGAGGTGTTTACCCGTGCTGGTCGCCGCTTGTTAGAACGTGAATTGCCTGAAGACTATTTGCAAGAATGGACGGCAGTGCTGGCTAACAAAAAAAATGATGAATTGATCGGCACCGTGTCTTTGTTGGTGTTTCGCATTGAAAAAGAATGGCTGGCTTTGCCTTCTTTATTATTTGCTGAAGTGGTGGACAATGCGCGTGTGCATTGTTTGCCACATCGACCTAACCCGGTATTAAAAGGGCTGGTGAATGTTCATGGTGAAGTACAATTATGCGTGTCTTTACAAGCCTTGTTGGGGATTGAAAGCTGTGATGTGGAAGTGCCTACCTCCGTCTCGCCACGCATGTTGGTGATGGGTGAACCCGGCGCACGTTGGGTGTTTCATGTGCATGAAATTGATGGCATTCATCGCTTGCATCCCAGCCAAATTCAAGCCCCACCGATTTCTTCACAAAAAACTGGCGCGGGGTTTAGTCGCGGGCTGTTTGCTTGGGGAGATAAATCGGTCGCCGTACTCGATGATGAACTTTTACTGCACCAATTAAGCAGGAGCGTACAGTGAATCCAGACAACACGGTAGAACACGGCAATGCTCCTAACATCGTGATGTTGACATTATTTTGTGATGATGTTCGACACCACGCCACCTTAATTGGCGACAGTCTGCACCTGCCTGACGCGCCTTCCGTGTGGGAAGCAGCGCGGCACAGTGCTCATGCGATATGGGGCAGTGCGCGATTACTCGAACTCATGGAGATTGCCGAATTATTGCGCGTCATACGGGATAATTTTCATATTTCTCAATCGTTAAGAGCTTCACACAAAATGCCATTGCATCAAGCCATCGAGTGGTTGTTGCAATTATCCAGCATTCCTCCCGCAGACATTCCCGCTTGGTTACATGAACAAAGCAGCACCTTGCAGCAATTATTTCAGGCTTTAAGCACATCTGAAGAGACAAATGTAGTGCCAGTAAGGCTTGAATCTGCGCCTGCTGCTGCGACTGTGATGCCCGCACAGGCTCACTTAGAACCCGTAGAAGCCGTGGATTTATCGCAGATCGATATGGGTTTACTGGATTTATTTCTGACTGAAGTCGATACCCATGTGGACACATTGAATGAAGGTTTATTGGCGTTAGAAGCCGATCCGCACAGCCGAGAATGGCTGGAAGCCTTGATGCGCAGTGCGCATTCGATCAAAGGCGGAGCGCGTGTCGTGCGGCTTGATAGCGTGGTGGGCTTAGCGCACTGCATGGAAGATTGTTTTGTCGCAGCGCAAAAAAGCCAATTGCAACTGAATTCCAGCCATATTGATACCTTGCTGCAATGTTCTGATGTGCTCACGCGCACCGCTCAAGCAGGGCGCGATAAAGACGGCGTGGCTTTGGCGCACTATCAGGTGCAAATGAAGCAATTGGAAGCCGCTTTACAAGCGATTCAAGCGGGAGACACGCCGACTGTGCCGCCGCTTGTAGCCTCGCCTACACCCGCAAAACCCACAGAAAAACAAGAATTAGTCGCCATCTCCTCAGTCGTTTCTGCACCTCAATCGGCTCAATCTCCTCTCCCAGCGCCGGATGCGGTGATTTACACCCGTCCACGGGATGAAGTGCTGTCATCCGAAGCCGAACCTACACCGCCTAAACAGACTGCCACAACACCACCATCAACGGCTTCAGATGCGCATCAAAACAACAATGCTCCAGCCAGTCCTAGCCCCACTTTAGAAAAAGATCGTGTGGTACGAGTCAGCGCCGGAAAAATCGAGCGGCTCATGGGCTTAACCGGAGAGGTCACGGTGAGCGCTCGCTGGCTGCCTTCTTTTTCTCGTTCCATGTTACAACTGAAACGTGCGCATTTAGACATCGCCCATCAGCTAGAACGTTTGCAAGATAAATTAACGGATAAGAATATTGATGAGGCACTGCATAAAGAAGTGCATAAAATCCGCGAAAAGAACAAAAATACCGCCCATTATCTAGCAGAGCGTTTAAACCATCTGGAACTGTTTACCAGCACTTTATCAACACATTCGGATCGTTTATATCGAGAAATGATTGGAGTGCGGATGCGACCTTTTGCGGATGGTGTCAAAGGCTTGCCGCGTTTGGTGCGGGATTTATCTCGGCAACTGGGTAAACAAGTCCGCTTTGACATCATCGGCAAAAACACGGAAGTTGATCAAGATATTTTAGAGAAACTGGATGCGCCTTTGAATCATTTGATTCGCAATGCTTTAGATCACGGCTTAGAAACCCCTGAAGAACGTCTTCAAGCCAATAAACCCGAAGTGGGAGAATTACGTTTAGAAGCAGTACACCGTTCAGGCATGTTAATGATTTCTTTAAGCGATGACGGACGCGGCATTGATTTAGAACGATTGCGCGAGAAGGTAAAACAAAAAAAGCTGGTTAGCGAAGCTCTAATAGAACAACTCAGTGAAGCCGAACTTATTGAGTTTTTATTCTTACCGGGTTTTTCCACGCAACACACCGTCACAGAAATTTCTGGACGCGGCGTGGGTTTGGATGTGGTACACAGCATGGTGCATGAGGTCGGCGGTGTCGTGCGGGCTGAATCCAAATCAGGGCAGGGCTTAATGTTTCATTTGGAATTGCCGCTCACCTTGTCTGTGATTCGCACTTTTCTCGTACAAATTGCGGGAGAGCCTTACGCCTTCCCGTTAGCCCGTATTGATCGCTGTTTACGTTTGCGTCCTGATGAGATTCAAATCATTGAAGAACGCCAGTATTTTCGCTTTAGCGAGAATAATATTGCATTAGTCAATATTCATGATGTGCTGGAATTAGATTCTTCGCCACCACCGAATGAAGAGATGAATGTGGTAGTGGTCAGCGATCCTTTCGATAAATTACGTGGCAATCGCTGTAATGCGTATGGCTTGGTGGTAGATAAATTTTTGGGCGAGTACGATTTAGTGGTGCGCCCGCTGGATGCACGACTCGGTAAAGTGCCGAGTATTAACGCCGTGGCGGTGATGTTAGACGGTTCGCCAGTGCTGATTTTTGATGTTGAAGACTTAGTTCATGCGATTGATAAACAACTAGGCACGCGCCGCTTGCGTAAAATCACACGCCCACAAGATGCCCCCGAAGGACGCGGCAAGCACATTTTAGTCGCTGATGATTCCATCACCATCCGAGAAATGGAACGTAAACTGCTGGAACATCAAGGCTACCAAGTGGATGTGGCGGTGGACGGTCAGGACGCTTGGGGCGCTTTACGCAGCAGCGAATATGATTTATTAGTCACCGACATCGACATGCCGCGCATGGATGGCATCAGCCTTATCCAACGGGTGCGAGGCCACGAAGGTTTAAAACACCTACCCGTTGTAGTGGTATCTTATAAAGACAGTGAAGAGCATCGCCTACGCGGCATGAACGCGGGGGCTAATTATTATTTAACCAAAAGTAGTTTTGAGGATGATTCCTTCGTGCAAGCCATGATCGACTTGATTGGTGAGGCAAGATAATGCGCATAAGCATTGTTGATCACCAACACTTCCATACGCTCCGCAGTCTCATTGAGACCGTGCCTGGTTATCAAATTGCCTGGAGTGCAGCCAATGGGCACGAGGCCTGTAAGCTGTGTTTAATTGATCCGCCTGATTTATTGCTAATGGCGTTGCAAATGCCGGATATGGATGGTGTGGAAGCCACGCGCCAAATTATGAAGCATTCTCCCTGCCCGATTTTGTTGATGGCGAGCAGCGTTGAAAGTCATGCGGGAAAAATTTTTGCAGCGATGGGAGAAGGGGCTAAAGATGTGCTCAATTATCCGCATCCCGAAGAAGCCGAAAAAGGCAAACAAGCTTTATTGCGTAAACTGCGCACGATGGCGACCTTGCAAACCCCCGAACCCGGCATGAGCTCAAAACATCCGCATTTACCGCCATTTAACATGGCTTCAGAGAAGCTTGCCAGGACAGCCAAACTGCCACAAATGGCGAATTTGCCCAAGCTCATCGCCATTGGTGCTTCCACGGGCGGGCCCAATGCCTTGGCACAAGTGCTCAAACAATTACCCGCCGATTTAAATGCAGCCATTGTCATTGTGCAGCATTTAACCGAAGAATTTTCTTTTGATTTAACCGCTTGGCTCGATGCACAAAGTGCGCTCAATGTGCATTTAGCCGTCGAAAATAGCCGTCCTCGCAATCATCACGTCTACATCGCACACAGCAATGACCACTTGATCTTAGGCAAAAATTGCTGCTTCGCTTACACCCCTGAACCGCGCCATATTCACTACCGTCCCTCGGTGGACGTATTTTTTGAAAGCCTGGCGCATGGTTGGCCGGGCATCGGCATTGGTGTGTTATTGACGGGGATGGGACGCGATGGCGCGGAGGGTTTAGCAGCGCTCAAGCGCAAAGGCTGGCACACCATTGCGCAAGATCAACACAGCAGTGTGGTGTATGGAATGCCTAAAGCCGCCAAAGAACTCAACGCAGCCTTGGATATTTTGCCCCTCGATCAAATAGGGCAAGCGATTTTGCAACAGTGTGATGCGCCGATAATGAAATAACATCAGTGGTATGACTCAAGGCATCCACGTTAAAGACAACGCAAACGGCGCAAGAGGCGCAAAAGGCTGTGTAGCCAATATCCATCAGTGCTCACGGCTTAAGGTCTATGTTTGTCACTGATTTAGAAAGTTATCCTCACGGTCATTCACTGAACGCTGATAGAGTTGTAAATCATTGATTTTGCTATATAGAGAAGCCCCAGAGGGGCGTAATACCTATATAGGTTAAACGGATAGAAAAGATTTAGCCCTGAAAGGGCGACATAAAACACCATGCCAGCTTTTATTGCGCCCTTTCAGGGCTGGGTGGGTCTCATCGACCGAACCCAGGGCGTTGCCCTGGGCTATATAGAGGCCGCCCCGTTGGGGCTAAAAACCCTTTACTTAAATGTCAGTGATGCAGCACATGGGAACGAGTTAAACATCATTTGGAAACGCTGGCGTTCTCTTGCGCCTCTTGCGTTGTCTTTAAGGGCTTGAGTCCTACAATAGATGTCATTTCTCTATATTCTTAGCCATCATCAAACAACACCTATACGCTGAATACGTTGCTCTAAACGCTCAATATCCGCTCGCACCACATCCACATCTTCTAAAAAAGCCTGTACTTCTAAAGGCGCAGGCAGCCATCTAATTTCTTCTTGTAAATATTCCACCACATTTTGCTGCATTCGATTCAAGCTCTCCTGCCCCCACTGTTGAGCGGCACGATGACGATAGCCACACCAATGTGCAGGCACATCGCCCACGTTTTGTGCCCACCATTCTTCCCAATCCATATCCATATGGCCCAAGCTCTCAGACACCGCTTGCACCCAATGTATATCGCCCTCAATTTTGACCGCACCAGTGCTCAACAATTGATGATTATGCTCCAACATCATGCGCAATAAAGTAAAAGGCGCACCGCTGATAGACGCATCCACAGCACCCGGAGGATGCGCTAAAACCTGCACCTTATCTTGGGAAAAACATAAATACAAAGAACTCGACAGCCCTTGCAAATGAATACCTAAACATCGCCCTGCATACGCCTTCATCTCCTGTTGGCTTTGAGGGGACAAGGCCAAAGCCTGATGAAATGCCGTATCCAACAGCCCTGCCAATAAAGCGCTCATCAGAATTTATACCCAGAGTGCAAGGCCACGATGCCGCCGCTTAAATTATGATAAGAACACTGCTCAAAACCTGCTTGCTGCATCATGTCCTGCAATGTCGCCTGATTAGGATGCATACGGATAGATTCAGCCAAATAGCGATAACTTTCCGCATCATGTGCTACCCACTCGCCCAAACGCGGCAAAATTTGGAACGAATACACATCATATAATTGGCGCAACACAGGCAGCTTCACTTCAGAAAACTCTAAAATCATCAAGCGTCCACCAGGCTTTAAGCAACGCAGCATAGACTCTAATGCCGCCGCCTTATCCGTAACATTACGCAGACCAAAAGCTATCGTAATGAGATTAAAACTGTTATTCGCAAAAGGCAGGGCTTCCGCATTTACTTGAGCAAATTCAATGGCATTGATTAAGCCCTTATCCATCAAGCGATCCCGTCCCACTGTCAGCATATTATTATTAATATCCGCCAATACCACTTGGCCTTGAGCACCCACTTGTTGCGCAAATGTTGCGGCTAAATCCCCCGTGCCGCCTGCCAAATCCAACACCTGCCAGCCTGGACGCACCTGAGCTTGTCCGATCACAAATTTTTTCCATAAACGATGAATGCCTAAAGACATCAAATCATTCATAACATCATAGCTATCCGCCACAGAATCAAAAACTTCCCGCACTAAAGTGGTTTTCTCCTGGGTGGGCACTTGTTGAAAACCAAAATGAGTGGTGTCGCTATCGGCATGATGCGTTGTGGAAGGGTCAGAAGACATGGTATTCACCTCGTAAAAACAGTGTTTGGCAGGGAGAGAAAAGTTTAGCACAGTCATTAAACACTAGGCTTGTCCGGGTTTAAATGCCGTAGCGAAAAGCAGCGGGATTGAGTGGGTTTTTTCGTTCGTATGAAAAGCATAGTGATTCGTGTCACGAAAAGGAACGGGAAAAGTCGCCCATATCCGCTGTTTTGCAGTCGGTGTTTTAAACCCGGACAAGTCTACTGTTGGTAAACCTATTTGCTCAGCAAAGTAGGGTGAGCACCGCGTGTTTTTGCGGTACGAACGCGGAGAGATAAGGCATGGCTGGTGTCGCGTGCGCACCAAAAAAGCGTGCACACCCTACTGGACTTTCATATGCAACAGAGGATTAAAACAAAATGAAATCATATAAGATTTATAGCTCGCGCTTCCTTGAGCCAGTCGGGAAATTCATTAAGTAAACGATCATAAAGTGCTGTGTCATCTATCGTGGCAATATCAGTGACGTGCATAAAGCCTGCGTTATCTATCATACGACCTTCCAGGTCATCTAATTTTTTAAGGAAGGGAAAGTCTTCTGCACCGATACCAACGAATTGAATGAAGACAGGACATTTAGATAATGTTTTAATAATCTCCTTTGAATCTTTTTTATCTGAGTTACCACCGTCAGTTAAAAATATGACAAACACAGGCTCCTTATTGTGCTGGTTATATTTCTCATTTCTAGTGGGGCGCATATTTAGTGGCTTCAATGACCTTGTAATTCGATAAAATGACACGTTCCACATAGTAGACTTGTTGCAAGAGGTATTCATCGACTGCAAAGGCGTGGGTTTTGGCCTGTTTTTCCGCTTTTTCTCAACAAATAGCCCGCTATTTAACGAAAAAAAGCGGAAACCCTGACCAAAAGGGCGGGTTTGCAGCCAATTATCCCATTTTCGTATAGGCTCTTAGATAAAAGACTTCTTAAAGCGCTCAGCCAGTGAATAGTTATTTTCCAGTATTTTTTTAGACCTTTTCCTATTTTTTCAAGAAAACATTCTTCTTTATTAGAATTAGGGATATTATTTGAAACTAACTTATCTCGTGGATTTTCTGCGCAAGAATGATCTTGAGGGAATTCCTCTTCAGACATTAAGTTTTGTTTGAATATTAATAATAATAAAGCTGCAATAATTAATGCGTAAAACTGAATGGTTACACCATTTTTGTCATTTTTAATTAAGTGAATGTCATTTATTGTTCTTTTTATAAAACGAAACAATAATTCTATTTGCCAACGATAACCATAAAGCATAATGATTTGAAAAGTTGTTAAGTCATGTCGCTCAGTTAATATTTCAAACGTTTTATCAGTAATGGAAAAAGACACAAGTCTACATGTTTCCTTAAACCTATCATTTGTATAAGTCATTAACTTATCATTTATTTTTTAGAATATTCCAGCTACGGCATCAGGATATTGCGGAGTTAGGATTTCATTTGTAGTATAAACAAGATTCTTTTTAACTCTAAAAATAAAGTGTGCCTGATTTTGAAGTATTTGATGACAAAGGTTAAAAGACATATCACCTCTGTCTCCAATATAAGCCACACCTGCTTCTAGCATATTTAATCATGCTTTTCGTTCACTTGAGTTGGCCGCAGTCACTAAGAAAGAAGTAGGCATCATGCGATTTAGCTCAAAACACAAGTGCAGTTTAAGCGCTTGATTTTTAGATGTATAATAGCTAAAACATATCAGTTGTTAAGATTGCCAGTCCTTGAAGGAGTGGCAGTCTTGGCTTTGAAGATATCCTAAGCCTATAAATGATGTAATTTAGCTATACTCCGCCCATAGCATAGAAGACATAACAGGGAATACTGAGCCATCAATACAATAGATTTTCCCCAGCGATGTCAACTCAGGGACTTATTTGAACGAAAATTTACTTAAAAAGTATTTGAAAATATCTTGAAATAAAGTGACAGAGAAACGTTCAAAAGCTTCATTGCATGTTGTGTCAGCTATTTTCTGAAGACCTAAAGTTTCAGGCGATAATCCATTTTTAAGTTTTGTTTTAATAAAAACATTGAAACTTGTTTCTTCAGAAATAAAAAAATACATTAGAATTCGAAAGAATGCGTAATAACTCAATTTTTGATGAGGGTGCTTAAATAATTTTGAGTCTTGAGCAAGCACAAAATCGTTAACAGGCTCAAGTAGTTTGTTAAAAATTGTTGCTTCCATTAAATTTTTATCCATAGCGATTCTCCAAAGATAATACATAATTTCAAATAGTTAAGGTGACGCATAAATCATTCCGAAATCTATTGCATTTAGACTCCATAGCACTACTATTACAGGACTACCGATGATTTATTGGTTTTGCATCCATAACAACCCAAAGGCTTAATACATGGATAACACCCTTCTTAACCAGCAACTACATTTACTGAAAAAAGCCAAAGGTGGGCCAGAGATGCGTGGTATGCAGTTTCTACTGGCCTTGCTGAGCATGGTGATGTTGATTACCAGTCTGGTAACACTAAACCTTTTGTTTGCTGGAGTGTTTATAGCATTAGCTGTTGCCAGCTTTTTCAGCGGTCAGCGCATGAAACATCTTGATCATGCCATCAAAGCCTTAGATGTCGGTCAAGCCCTGTCTTGTCAAGCCACGATTCAAAGCAATGGTGATGCTCAACCGACTTATACCGTGCAATTGCAGGGGCGAGATGCGAAACAGTGGCAGTTTGAATGCAGTGCACTGGCCTGGCAGCCACACATCGGCACCTGTGAATTGCAAGTGTATTATCTTGATAACGTCAAATGGCCAGTGTTAGCCATGGCAGAACAAGGTGTTTTAGTGCCCGATAGCAAACCGCGTTTATTGCGGTCATCTTGAGGCTTGTCGTGGAGCGAGTATGGGCTGGATTGTGATGGGCAATGTCTCAGGTCATGATGATACAAATCGCCTTCATACCATCATGATCAACCACCCAGCCTCATCTGAGGCGCATCATTTACGACAACATCATCAAAATGGATAAAAGTAAGCATGAGCATTGTGCTGTTAGCGAGTGCCCAAGATGGACAGTTTTCCTTTGCTGTTTAATACCACAACAGGGACTGGAGCAAATGGAAACTGATGTTTAATGATATTACTTTTTTTGCTTTGTGGTCATTTATCGCAAGATAGTCGGCTTTACAACAGCTGACCCGCCTAAATGATGAGATGAAGTTTGAAACCATAGTATTTAGGGCTTGCGCCGAGTGTTTTTTGCGGCGCGAACGCGGATGAAGAAGTATTTGGCATTGTCCGCGTGCGCACCAAATGCCCTTTATGTCGAGTGCCGAAAAAACCTTACAAGACCATGTAACCGAAGGTGGTGGATGCAGTGTGCAGACGTGGCAGGCATTGGAAACAAAATAAATGAAAAACCAGCATATAATTTAGTCTATGAATGATCGAGAAAAACAAATACTACCACCAAAATCTTGGATGGTTTTTGAAGACTTATGTCATCAATTATTTAAGAAAATATGGCGAGATCAACTTGCTCAAAAAAATGGACGTTCTGGTCAAGCACAATGTGGCGTTGATGTGTTTGGGCCTCCTGATAGCGATTACACAATATATCAAGGAGTTCAATGTAAAGGGAAGGAAGGTCAATATGGTGCTATGCCAAGCATTGATGAAGTCAAGTGCGAAATAGCTAAAGCCGAAAAATTTGAGCCTAACTTACAACATTGGATTTTCGCAACAACCGCCCCCGTTGATGCCAAATTACAAAAAGAGGCGAGAAATATTTCGGTTGCTCGCAAGAAAGAGGGGAAATTTACTGTAATGGTTCTTGGTTGGGGAGAAATTGAATCCTTGCTTTGTGACCATAAAGAAGTATTAGCAGATTTTTACTCTGAGTTCGGTGTTGATTTCAACAAGCTAATTAAACGCATTGAAAACATCCCGTTTCCTCAAGAAAATCTCACCTCGAAACCATCAACATGGCAACCTGTTATCTTTGACCAAGCCAGTAGAGACTTGAGACCTGCACTTATGGGACGTTCACTCGGCCCTGCTGATGCCGCTGCATGTCCTAAACTACTTGAGGTTGATTTGGTTATTGCTGAACTACAACGAGCTTTCACAGCGCGAATAGTTGGTGTACCGGGTTCAGGAAAACCAGTATGCGCTTATCAAGTAGCAATGCACTTCTCAAGATTAGGCTGGAGCATTGTTCGGTTAAATGATCCTCACTTCAATGTAATTGAACTACAAGTTTCTGAGAGCCAAACTCAAACTCTATTCATTATTGATAATGCTCACCTCACATCATCGACTGCACTCGAAGCTGTGGAGGAAATGACAAGCCAAGCTCGTTTTTTGATCTCAATACATAATACTATAGAGCATAGTTTTTTATTTCGAGGTGCAATCACAATTGATTCAAAACGTGCTGTTAGAACAATCGCCGATGATCTTCGCAATACACGAGAGCAAACACTAGAGGCTGTGAGTTGTATTGATAATAAAGTTGGCGACACGATGATGGAATTTAATATAGAATATAGAATTGATGCAGCAGAGGAATCATCTACATTGCCTTGGCAATTTTGTTTTATTCTCAGTGGAGGATGCCAAAGAGCAGAACAATATGCTGATGCAGCACGACAAGCAAAAGCTGACATAGCATTTGCTGGTATAGCTATTTACCAAGTTGCCTCGCGTGATTCGCAGCCCTCTCATGAGGAATTAACGAAACTTTTAAACCTTGCAGAACTTGACACACTACAAATACAAAAGGCTTTACAATGGTTATCCCATGAACGCCTTATCATTGGTTTACACGATTTACGTTGTCCTCACCAGCAATTTGCATTGGTTGCACTTAATCAAATTTTAGTGGGACAAGAGCCAAATTCTAGAGAAAAAATTGGCAAAATGCTGAGATATGCGGTTGCCAATGAAAACTTTCCTATGGCTGGCTTGTGGTTACTTTTGGATGAAATTTCATTTAGAGGAAAAACAAAATGGAATTATTTATTGCCTACAGAATCGCTAATGCCTCTAATTGAAAGATGTTGGAAAACAAATATATCTGAGGAAATAAATATAGCTTGTTTGCTTTTAAGTGAATTTGATTCGTTTACAAATAATTGGCTACAAGATGTATTTATCGGGCATGAGAAAATTATTGGAAAATGGCTTTCATCCCCTACAGGCTCTAGCGGCTATGGTTTAGAAAAATTGCTATCCAAAATCAAAGTTAGAAATTCTGAATTTGATATAAGCTCTCTAGCTGAACCATGTTCTGTTGCAAAAGCAGTTTCAGCAGTAACCCCAGAAACTGCATACAGCTTTGGAAGGCTCATTTATGGTCTTCACAGCTATTTAGAAGCACCTTGGTTTTCCTCTTTTTTGGAACATCTTGAGAGAAAAAAATTGCTGGAATTTGCTGCTAATTGGCCTGTATCAGAACCACCTTCAGGTTTTAGTGAATTTTGCGAAGCAGTAATGTATCACATTGATGAGTCTCTAGCTTTAGATATGGTAGAAGGCTTTATGCCTACTGCTCAGGAAATGTTAGAAAAATATCCAATTTCTATATTTCATAGCTTTTATGGAGTGGCTTGGCATGTGTTGCGAATGTTTGATCCACTCAATATTTACGTTGGTAAATTAGCTCCAAAACAACGTCAACGAAAATTAGCTGCAAAAATACTTCAGAAAGTAAAACCAGCATTGCTCGCCAATCAATTATCAGCTAGTCGGTTACGTGATTTTCAAGAGGTTTCTTCTTTACTTTCTTTCATGAGTAAAGCGACACCAGCAAAATTTTGTTCAGTTGTTGCATTAATGGATTGGGAACGTATTGCTAACACAATTGGAAAGCATTGGGAAAATTTGCCACATGAAGCAGAAGTGTTGCTGGGTATAGCTTATAGCCATAGTGCGACCCCATCACGACAAAGATTAGTAAACTGGATTGATGATAATGCCTACAGAATTAAGCTTTTCCCACCTAGACTTGCTTTGATCGCTCCAAAAACAGCCTACAACCATGTAGAACAAGGGAAGCAGGTTCGACTTGCACAACATGGGCATGTGGAATGGGCTTTTGGCGTTGGTGTTATTGCTTACTTTGCTACTGATCGACCTGAACTTTTGAAACAACTTCTTACACCCTTTGAAATTGAAATGGGACGAGTTCTGTCTCATGCAGACCCTAGTTGGTACAGAGAAGCCTCAGATTTTATTCAAGTTCTTGCTGAAGCTGCACCGCAAAGTTTAGAACGGATTCTTGACGCAGTTGATGTATCAGGAGCGGAAAAAGGTTGGGCAGCATCGTTATCTCATGGCAAAGAGCCTCGAAAAACAGCAGCATTACTTGTTGAGGCAAGTCTTGATCGCACAGATAACTTGGGCTTGTTAGCAAAACATCTGCGTAATCGTTTTCCAAAATCATCAATTCCCAAAACTACGCAACTATAGCGCGACAGCACCAAGCGCCAATACCAAAGCGCACTCAATGCCTACTTGCGCAGCGGCTACCCGTTGCCAGCACAAGCTTTAGACGTTGCCAACTACCAAGGAGGCTGTCCGACAATGGATAATCTACTGCGAAAGCGTGGGTTTTGGTCATCTTTCCCTCTTTTTTTCGTTAAATTAGGATGACTATTCGCCTCAAAAAAGTGAAAAACCTGACTCAAAACCACACTTTCTCGCTACGATTCCCATTGTCGGACAGCCTCCTAGAACACGCCTTACGCAAAGTCAAAGGCGGTGGCTGGCAAGCGACGGACAAACCGCTATCTATTTCCGTTTGTGAAGTGGCTTTAGCCGCGCTGAGCTTCTACCACCGCCAAGAACACTTTGAACATCCCGACCCGACACAACACGGGGTTGGATGTTACGCAAGGGCTTCTTTTCTCGTGCTGAGTTTGTCGAAGTATTGTGCTTAAAGAACGAAAAACCGTCCTTGCTTCACGCTTTTAATTGATTGAGTCAGACGCGCCTTGAAAGCCCATCCGTAAACAACGCGCAAAACCCAAAGACCCAGTCAGGTAGGATGTGCACCTTCTTTTCGGTGCGCACGCGAACGATGCTTCATACTCCCTTTCGCGTTCGCACCGCAAAAAACACGCGGTGCAAACCCTACAGCGCTAAAAAAGGGACACCTTGATAAACGGTGTCCCTTTTTTATGGGGGATATGAAAAGTTTAGGGAAGGCTAAGCACCGCACCTGCGGTGCGTAAGTCATGCACAGAGCAAAACCTATCGCTCCATCGCAGCAACAGTTTTCGGTACGACGGCGGTCAGCACTTCGTGGCCTTTGGCGGTGACTAACACATCATCTTCAATGCGCACGCCGATGTTGTGCCAGCGGGGATCGATGTCGGGTTGGCCTTTGAGGGGCTGGGTTAATGCGCCGATATAAAGGCCGGGTTCGACGGTGAGCACTTGTCCGGGGCTTAAGATTTGAGATTTTCCGCCGGGCTTGTAGCAGCCCACATCATGCACATCGAGTCCTAACCAATGGCTGGTGCCGTGCATGTAGAAGGGACGGTAGGCTTTTTTCTTGATTAAAGCGTCGCGTTTGCCGCGCAGCAATCCCAGTTCTAATAAACCTTCTGTGATCACTTTAACGGCGGCATCATGCACGGATGTCATGCGTCGCCCAGGTTTGATCTGCTTGATCGCGGCCTGTTGTGCGGCTAAGACGACTTCGTAAATGGCTTTTTGTTCCGCAGAAAAACGGCCACTAACGGGAAAAGTGCGGGTGATGTCGGCGTTGTAATAGCCGTAAGCAGCACCCGCATCAATCAGTAATAAGTCGCCAGCCTGCATTTGTCTTTGATTTTCAATGTAATGCAGAATGCAGGCGTTGCCGCCTGACGCAACAATGGAGGGATAAGCCGCGCCATCGCCGCCTTGGTCGCGGAATATCTGCTCCATCGCGGCTTGCACTTGGTATTCATACACACCGGGTTGGGTCATGTTTAACGCCGCTGCATGAGCTTGTGCGGACGTGTGGATAGCTTGGCGCATGAGGGCAAGTTCTGCGGGGCTTTTGTGTAGGCGCATTGGATGCAGAATACGGCCTGGATCGCGCAGGCTGTCGGGGGCTTGGCCTTGACGTGCGTATTGCTGCGTGAGGCGTTGCCAATGTTGCATCATGCGCTGATTAAAGGCGGCATCGCGTCCAAAATGGTAATAAATCACGGCTGCTTTTTGCAGATATTTGTCCAGACGTTTGTCCAGACTCGCCACGTCATAGGCTTTGTCGGCGGCGTATTGCGTCACCGCGCCTTCAACGCCGGCTCGATAGCCATGCCACACTTCAAGACTGGGATCACGCGGCTGTACAAAGAGTACAAAGCGGTTTTTTTTCTGCTGCGGTGCAAAGACGGCGACAGCTCCGGGTTCGTTAAATCCGGTGAGGTAGTAAAAGTCGCTGTCTTGGCGATACAGGTAGTCCACGTCGTTGTGCATCACGGCGGTCGGTGCGCTGTGCAACACCGCTACGCCGTTTCCTAATGCCGCCATGAAGGCTTCACGACGTTGTTGATATTCGCTGGGCATTACGCTGTTTGCTGCTGTCATGAGTGCTTCCATTGATTTACGCCAAGCCGCGTCGTGCATTGAAAAATAATTGCATCCAGGGGCTGTTTTCGTCCGTCCAAGTATCGGGCAACCAGGAATGCCGCGAGCTTAAGAAGATGCGTTCGGGATGCGGCATCATGATGGTGAAACGTCCGTCTGGCGTGGTCACTCCGGTTAAGCCGCCGGGGGAGCCATTGGGATTCAGCGGATAAACTTCGGTCGGTAAACCGTGATGATCAACATAGCGCAGCGCTTGTAGGTGTTCTGGCACGGGTTCGGCGCTGTAGACTCGGCCTTCTCCGTGCGCGACCACCACGGGCAAGCGTGAACCCGCCATGCCTTGCAAGAATAAAGAGGGGCTGTTTAGGACTTCAAGCATCACGTAACGCGCTTCAAATTGTTCGGAGCGGTTGCGCACAAAACGCGGCCAATGTTGGGCACCCGGAATCAAATCGTGTAGTTGTGCCATCATTTGACAGCCATTGCACACGCCCAACGCGAAGCTGTCAGGCCGCTGAAAAAAGGCGGAAAATTCATCAAAGGCACGAGCGTTGTAGCGAACCGAATGCGCCCAGCCGCCACCTGCACCCAGCACGTCGCCGTAAGAAAATCCCCCTGCCGCCGCCATGCCTTGAAAATCTTTTAAGGACACGCGACCCGCAATAATGTCGCTGATATGCACGTCCACGGCGGTAAATCCGGCTCGATCAAAGGCGGCAGCCATTTCATGATGACCATTCACGCCTTGTTCACGCAAAATAGCCATGCGCGGATGTGTACCGATCAGCGCAGGAGCTTGGAGTTGAAAAGTGGTGTGTAAATGCAGGCCGGGGTCTTCGTCATCTAACCAGCGATCATATTCTTGCTGCGCACATTCGGGGTTATCGCGCAGACCTTGGATTTGATACGTGGTATCCGACCATAAACGGTGCAAATCTTTGATCGCATAGTGCAAGTGGCTGCCATCATTGATCTCATTGGTGAGCAACAGGGCTTTTTCTTCATTCGGCACGCCGATGAGATGGACGTGTTCGCCCACTGTGCTGTTGTCTCTAAAATACTGCTGTATGTCTTCAACGTCACAGGCTTTCACTTGGATGACCGCGCCAAGTTCTTCGCTAAAAAATAATTCTAAAAGACCTTGGTTATCTAAGGGGCGTTCAGTTTTTTGCATCACCGCGCATAATCGGCCACATTCCCAAGCCGTATATGGCAGCGACAAAGTCACGCCGACTTGCCCTGCAAACATCATTTCACACAGCGTGGTGAATAAGCCGCCGTCAGAACGATCATGATAAGCGAGGATTTTCCCTTGCGCGTTTAAGGCTTGAATACTGAGGAAAAAGCTCTTCAAATCCTGTGCTTTGACATCAGGCGTGGTTTTGCCCAATTGTTGATACACCTGTGCGAGCGCTGAACCGCCCAAGCGATTTTTGCCCTGCCCTAAATCAATCAGCAATAAACAAGTATCCATCTCCGGCTGGAGTTGCGGAGTTAAGCACCGCGAAAGATTCGATACACGCGCAAAGGCCGAGACGATTAACGATAGCGGTGCGGTGACCGATTTATCATCCCAAGCCGCTCGCATGGATAAAGAATCCTTGCCCACGGGAATCGCAATGCCCAGTTCGGGGCAAAACTCCATGCCCACGGCTCGCACCGTATCAAACAAAGCCGCGTCTTCTCCGGGCTGACCGCAGGCCGCCATCCAATTCGCCGACAAGACAATATCGCTCATCGCATCAATCGGTGCGGCAGCGAGATTGGTCAACGCTTCGCCCACCGCCATGCGACCCGAAGCCGGAGCATTTAACAAAGCCAGCGGTGTGCGCTCGCCCATGCTCATCGCTTCCCCCGTCTTGGCTTTAAAGCCTGAAGCCGTGACCGCACAATCGGCTACGGGCACTTGCCAAGGGCCGACCATTTGATCGCGTATCACTTGCCCGGTCACAGAACGGTCGCCAATGGTGATGAGAAAGGTTTTATCCGCCACCGTGGGCAAATGCAACACGCGCTCAACCGCATCGTTGAGGGCTATCGTATTGAGTTTTAAGGGCGTTTGAGGGAGGGCGATATGGCTCACGTTGCGGTGCATTTTGGGCGGTTTGCCCAGCAAGACGTGCAAAGACATCTTCACCGGATCAGCCACATCAACATCCGTTACTCGCAATATTTGCTCTTGTGTCGCCTGACCCACCACGGCATACGGGCAGCGTTCACGGGCACATAACTGCTCAAAAAAGTCTAAATGCTCTGGTGCAATAGCCAACACATAACGCTCCTGCGCTTCATTGCTCCAAATTTCCATCGGCGACAAGCTGGGATCAGCACTATTAATCTTGCGCAATTCAATCACGCCGCCACGACCGCTATCATTGATCAACTCCGGCAGCGCGTTAGACAATCCGCCCGCGCCCACGTCGTGCATGGCAAATACCGGATTGTTCTCGCCTAAACGCCAGCACGCATCAATCACTTCTTGGCAACGCCGCTGCATTTCTGGATTGCCGCGCTGCACCGAGGCAAAATCCAAATCCTCATGGCTTTGTCCCGCATTCATAGACGAAGCCGCGCCGCCGCCTAAACCGATCAACATCGCAGGCCCCCCCAGCACAATAAGCAAGCTGCCCACTGGCATGGGCAGTTTTTCGATATTCACTTCCGTCATGTTGCCCACACCGCCTGCCAACATAATCGGCTTGTGATAACCGCGTCGCTGCCCTTCGACCTCCAATTCAAAGCTGCGGAAATAACCGCATAAATTCGGTCGCCCAAATTCATTATTAAACGCGCTCCCGCCCAGCGGCCCTTCCAACATAATGTCTAAGCTCGTCGCCATCCGTGCTGGCGTGCCATAGCCATCTTCCCAAGGGCGCGGCGCATCCGGCAAATTGAGATTCGACACCGAAAACCCAGTGAGTCCAGCTTTGGGTTTAGAACCGCGTCCTGTCGCCCCTTCATCACGGATTTCTCCACCAGAACCCGTCGCCGCCCCCGGAAAGGGAGAGATCGCCGTGGGATGATTATGCGTTTCCACCTTCATCAAAATATGCCAAGGCTGCGGGCTATAGCGATATTCCATCTCCGCCGTATCGGTGGCGGTGGGCGCAAACACCGCCGCATTAAAACCGCGCATCACCGCAGAATTATCATGATAAGCCGACAACACCTGGCCCGGATGGCTAAGATGCGTATGACGAATCATGTCAAACAAACTGGTGTCCTGCGCTTTACCATCAATCACCCAATCCGCATTAAAAATTTTATGCCGACAATGCTCAGAATTCGCCTGTGCAAACATCATCAATTCTGCATCGGAAGGATCACGTTTCAAAGCCGTAAAATTCTCCACCAAATAACCAATTTCATCGCCAGACAAAGCCAAACCCAAAGACACATTAGCCTGTTCCAAAGCCTCCCGGCCTTGTTCCAACACCGCCACCGTGTTCAACGGTTTCGCGGGTGCATGAGCAAACAAGGCTTGCTCTGCCTGCTCCAAATCCGCCGGAGTTAGTGCTACTTCCGTCATCCGATCATGCAGCAAAGCCGCCACAGCCTGCACATCATCCACGCCCCACACCTGCCATAACACGCCGCGCTCAATACGTTGAATGTTGGTTAAGCCGCAATTATGTGCAATGTCGGTTGCCTTACTCGCCCAAGGTGAGATCGTGCCAGGACGCGGAATCACCAAAATCGACTGCACATCATCGGGCACAGGCTCAGGCATCTGCACCTGCTCAGCATTCATCGTGTAATGCAGCAGTGCTTCCAATTGTTGCGTTTGCGAGGCTTCTAAAGCGCTCTCCGTTTCAACAAAATGTATGAACCGCGCACAAGCCCCTTTGAGGGTGACTTGTTGTTGCTGTGCAGTCTGTCGCAATTTGTCATGACGAAAAGGGGAAAGGGCGAGATCACCGGAATGTTGCATAAGGTTTATAGTCCCTGCACGTTTAGCTTTGTTGACATGTAAAGAAAAAATTAAGGCGGGAAAGTGTACCTGAATTGAGGGAATTTAAGGAGTCTCAAGGGAAAGCTTGTCCATAAGTTTAAGTCTAACATTGGCTACAAAAAAGTAGAGATCAGACTGCTTTTCCGTCCATTCTCGTTAAAAGCCTTATCTCGATAAGGTCATTATCTGTCTAAACAAAAATTAAATCAGCACATTAAATCGCCTAAGTTTAATAGGCATTGAACAATGCAAAGGACATAAAAAAGCCACCTTTTAAATCGGTGGCTTTTTATGTCCTTAAATGTATACAAACAAGGATTTAAAAGATTCTGCTGTGCTTTTAACCCTCTCTTGTAGCTATATCAAAGATTCATCATAAGGCATCCAGGCTGAGTTCACACGTCCATTCACCGGATGATGTTTCTTCACAGTATTGCTCGCCAAACTGACAAATATAACGACCCACAATTAATTCTGAAGAACAAAACTCATCAGGGATAGATTCAATGGTGGGTGTGGATACTACGGTTTGTCGTGCGCGTCCGCGACGGGTGCTGCTGTCGGTATCGTCTTCATAAGGAACAACGTATTGGAAGACATCATTGTTGACCTGAAGTTCAGGATTTTCTGGCGTGCTGTCACCGCTATCTTGCACTTCTACGTCAAAGTTAGGACGCACGATGTATTTGCTGCCTGCAATGATGACAGTAAAGGTGCCATTGGAGTTATAGGTGGCTTCAATGCCGTCAAACGCACTCAGCAGTTGAACAAAGTAATCCGGTTCTAAAAAGGCGGGATTGACGATTTGTGAAGTGCCATCTGAGTAAACAAAGTTGGATTTTTCACGAGTATCACGCGGGAAACCAATACCAATTCTGCGCTGTGTGGGGGTATTGACATATAAGCCCGGAGCGGCATTAGCGGGGAAGTTGCTCGCATCACAGGAACAGTCTGCGGAAATGAGATCAGGCAGTTGTGGAATTAAGTCGGCAGCAATCTGTTCTTGTGGAATCACGCCGCAATGTGCCATGCAATAAAAAGCAGCAGGCGCGGGTTCTACAAAAGATTGGAACGTCATGACACGACGCGCACGCCCACTACGCCGAGTGCTATCGGCATATTCCATAAAGACGCTACTGTCTTCTGTCACGTCTATCCTGCTATCGGTGCCCATGACGGAGGCGAGACCTTCGGGATCGTTAGGCGAAGGCAACACGCGAAACTGCATTCCACTGTCGGTGGTGAGCAATGGAAAGCCCCCTTTATCCACGGTTAAACCCGGTGTTGCGTCGGGGTCTACAATGGTGATGGTATTAGGATCAGGTACGAAAGCCATTTGAAATTGACTGTTTGCATCGGTTTTAAGCTGCATGATGCCAGAGGTGTTCTGCGATAAATTAAAGCCGTCAATATTTTTATCTAAAGTGGCCTGTAAGTTGGTTAAAGCACTGCCTTTGCTGCTGTTACCCCCCACACCAAAACCAGCACTTAAATTAGGCCAACTGTGCATTTTCAATTGAGGCGGTAAAGTCGGTTTATCTAGCGGACGATATTCAATCACGCTGCCAATAGGGGCGGTTAAGTCGCCATTGGCTAAATCAACCGCCCAGGTCTCAGGCAATAAGCTGACAATATCATCTGGACTGATTTTGTTGGCATCTAGGTTGACCATGAAACCGGACATCCCTGTACTGCCCATAGCCTGAAACTCTGTGACATTGAGATAGCTCACTTGCTCAGGTGTCAATGCGCGTTTAGCACTAGGAGGGAATTCACTCAAACTATTGGTGTTTAAGTCATTTAAGATACTGGGTACGCTATTTTCCATTTGTGCTGCCGTCAATCCTCGAATCCCATCAGTGCTGAGATTACCTAAATGCGCGGCACTCACCCCTTGAAAGGCATCAGAGGGTAATGCGGCCACGTCATTGGTATCCAGGCGGGCAAACACGGCAGGTGAAGCATTACTGACGTTATTGGATGTGACCGTTGTATAGGATGTAGCGCCTAAGTCGTCCAGCGGTGGCGCTGGATTAGCGGCTGGCAGTTCAAAAGTGGCGGTACAGTTTTTATCGGCATCCATGAGCACGGCACCATTTTGATCACAATCACCACTCCAACCTGCAAATAACCAATCTTTAGCGTGCACGGCATTGAGCGTAATGCTGTTGCCTGGAGGCGATTGACGCGGCCCGTCAATATGCCCTTGTCCTATCACATTAATGGTGACGGCAAATATGGATTGAGTAAATTCAGCGGTGCAGGTTTTGTCGGCATCCAGTAAGACACCAATCACAGGTGTTAATGCGCCGCCTTGGCAATCGCCTGACCAGCTTAGAAATAGCCAATCCGCTGTGGGTAAGGCTTTCAACAGGACGCTGGCACCTTTGGGATAGGTGCCCGCTCCTTGGACGCTACCACCGCCCACGGTCGTGACACTCAGAGTCAATTGTTCAGTAGGAATGGGCGTAGGAGGCGTGGTGGGATCAGGCGCAGGGGGAAGGACAGGGGCAGGCGGCAAATTAGGGTCAGTCTGTTCTAACACTGTAAATTGGAAGCTGTACGGTGCAGATAAAGATGCCTCTAATTGACTCATGACCCCTTCTAGCGTCACCGTGACAGTCTCACCCGCTTGAAAATCAGTATCGGGGTCAAAGACGATGAGCGTCGTGTTATCTCCGCTGAAAAGGCCAGCGGTGATCTGACCGCTGGCAGAACCTTCAAGCTTAAAGCTGCTATTCACATCAAAGCTGGATTGTGACATTGGGGTGTTGAATGTCAGTGCGATATTCACATCCGCCGCGACGCTGCTCTCCTCTGCCAGTGGAAGATGACTACTGATCTGTGGATGATTTGCGGGATTGCCTTGGTTGACATACAAAGAAATGCTAGTGTCATTAAAGCCTGCCACCAATATATCTAACGCACCGTCACCATTGACATCAGCTACATGGGTACGACCCGCTTTAAGATTAGAAATGACCTGTGGGGCAAACCCTCCCTGACCATCGTTTTCATACCACGTCAAGGCATCATTGTTAGAACTGTTGGGGAGCATATCTATATCGCCATCATTATCCAAATCAATGGCTATGAGATCCGTGACTGCGGCTGTCTGTGTAATGACGTGTTTTGCTTCAAAAGCGCCTGAGCCATCATTGGCATACCACACCACGACCGAATCATTATTTACGGCTGCCAGCACATCCCTATCACCGTCACCATCTAGATCAATCGCATCATATACAGAGGTGAACACCCTAGCGGCTTCAGTAAAAACGCTTTGTTCTGCGGCAAAGAGTCCATCTTCTTGGCGAGCATACAACATGAGATCGTTACCGCTCGCCGAGTGATGCAGCACATCCTTATCGCCGTCGCCATCGATATCGACGGCATAAAAAGACGAAAAAGTGTCACGGGCTATCACATTGGCAGGGGCAAATGAACCCGTACCGTTCGGGTTGGGATACCAAACCACTTGAGAATTAAAAATTGAAGTGGAGAACACGTCCAAATGATTGTCACCATCCATATCAAGTACCTGGATAGTGTTTGTACCTGCGGTGGAATCAGGCGCAATGAGAATGCCTGCGGCAAAATTGCCTAGAGCATCAGTATTTGGATACCAAATGATTTTCTCATTCTCGATGAACGTAGATAACAGGTCTAAATCACCATCACCATCTAAATCAGCCGCCTTGACCGTTTTAAAGCGACTGGTATCACTCGCTATCAATTGTTCAGCAGCAAAACCACCATTGCCATCACTGGGATACCAAACAATGGTGTTCTTCGTAGTGCTGGCAGAGATCACGTCCATATCACCATCGCCATTTAAATCAGCGGCATAGATATACACATTCATCCCATGATCGATGGCGTTAGTGACATCCCCTTGTGCCACAAAACTCGGCGCGGCAACACTGAGTGGTGCCCAAGCCGTTAAACATAGCGTTAGAAACAGATATAGCCATGGACACTCATCACGGCTGAAATGCGAAAAGGCATGTCGAAAGTGCTTGAGCAGCACCACGCCTTGATAGGCGTAGTGCCAATAAAAAAGGGCGTGTTTAGGAATCATGGGCTTATCCTCTGTCATTAAGTAGTGTAGGTGGTTTGGACATCAATATCGTTAAGAGCCTATACGGGTTGAGTGGCTTGGGTCATCGTCATTAAAGCTGTGGGATAAAGGCTAATATTTCATTCTTATGCGGCGAATAGTCCACTATTCAATGAGCAAGAACGAAAAAGCCCGCTCATCTCCCACCCGTCTCATCAGACTCGGCTTAAAGTCTATACGAATACTGGGTATTGTATAAACTCCCAATCTAGCAATAGGCAAAACCTATCAATCTCATCAAAAAATCCCATTGGCAGCCTATGACTATTGCGCCTAGACTAATCCCGTACTCCAAAACAACATCCATTCAATTAAGGAACTCATTATGGAATTAAAAGGCAGCAAAACCGAACAAAGCTTAAAAGATGCATTCGCGGGTGAGTCTCAGGCTAACCGTCGTTATTTATACTTTGCAGCAAAAGCTGATGTAGAAGGCTATAACGACGTATCAGCGGTCTTTCGCTCCACCGCAGAAGGAGAAACAGGCCATGCTCATGGGCATTTAGAATACCTAGAAGCCAGCGGCGATCCTGCTACAGGACTGCCCATTGGCAGCACTACCGATAATCTGAAAGCCTCCATCGCAGGCGAAACCCATGAATACACCGACATGTATCCTGGTATGGCGAAAACTGCCCGTGAAGAAGGTTTTGATGAAATCGCCGATTGGTTTGAAACGCTGGCAAAAGCCGAGCGCTCACATGCCAATCGCTTCCAAAAATCTTTGGATAATTTAGACGCATAACCGATAGTGGTGGCCTGATAGCTTAAGAAGCTATCAGGTTTAAATGACTGTCAGACGCGCAAATGCTGTAATACATTATTTTTTCAACGCTTTATTAAGGAGAATCCTCATGCCCACCGTCCGCGAAGGCAATCTTGAAGCCCCCACTCGCCATCCTTTAGATTGGAAAAACCCAGAATTTTATAACGAAGAAGCCGTGCTCAGTGAAATGGAGCGCGTGTTTGATATTTGTCACGGTTGCCGCCGTTGCGTCAGCTTATGCCATTCTTTTCCCACCCTATTTGATTTAGTCGATGAATCAGAAACGATGGAAGTGGACGGCGTGGCTAAAAAAGATTATTGGAAAGTTGTCGAGCATTGTTACTTGTGCGACCTGTGTTACATGACCAAATGCCCTTATGTACCACCGCACGAATGGAACCTAGATTTCCCACACTTAATGCTGCGGGCTAAAGCCGTGAAATATAAGCAAGGCGAAGTAAAAATGCGGGATCGCATTCTCACCAGCACCGATGCCGTCGGCAAGCTCGCTGGCATTCCCGTCGTCTCTGGCGTGGTCAATTTCGCCAACAACTGCAAACCCACGCGCAAACTCATGGAAGCCACTTTAGGCGTTCATGCACAAGCTAAACTGCCTCAATTTCATAGCCACACCTTGCGCAATAGACTCAACAAACACCAAAGCCAAGCCCCCGTCGTCCCCGCAGGCGTGACCACAGGCAAACTCGCCTTATTTGCTACCTGCTATATGAATCGAAATGAACCCGGCATTGGCGAAGATTTCATTCAAGTTTGTGAACATAACAACATCCCCGTGACCTTGGCAGAAAAAGAACGTTGCTGCGGTATGCCCAAATTAGAACTCGGACACCTAGACGCAGTAGAAGAAGCCAAAAACTTCAATATTCCCGTGTTAGCCAAATTAGTGGATGAAGGTTACGACCTCACCGCTTTAATTCCTTCCTGTGTATTAATGTTTAAACAAGAACTACCTTTGATGTTTCCTGATGATCCTGATGTACAAAAAGTGAAAAAAGCCTTTTATGATCCGTTTGAATATTTAATGCTGCGCCACAAAGCAGGCCAGCTTAATACCGACTTCAAACAGCCCCTGGGCAAAGTGTCCTACCATGCCTCTTGTCATCAGCGCGTACAAAATATTGGACAAAAAACCAAAGACATCCTGGCCTTAATTCCTGACACCAGCATCGATATTATTGAACGTTGTTCTGGTCATGACGGTACCTATGCAGTGAAAAAAGAATTCCATGCAACGGCGATGAAAATCGTTAAACCCGTAGTGAACAAAGTGAAACAAAGTAATGCCGATCATTACGGCAGTGATTGCGCGATGGCGGGACATCACATTGAAAACGGATTAAATGATGGCAGCGAACCCGAACACCCCATCACATTAATGCGCAAAGCTTATGGTCTTTAATCACAAAGCACTCAAGCCAGGAGAAACAGCATGAATAAACTCACTCGTGAAGCCTTATATAGTCTTGAAAAGTACGCAGAGATTCGTGCTGAGTTCCGCACGACCGTCATGGCACATAAAAAACATCGCCAAGTCGCTTTAGGCGAACATGCTACCTTGTACTTTGAAGATCGTCTGACCATGCAATACCAAGTACAAGAAATGTTGCGAGCAGAAAAGATTTTTGAAAGTGTAGGTATTCAAGAAGAACTGGAAGCCTATAACCCGTTGATTCCTGATGGCAGCAATTGGAAAGCCACTTTCATGATTGAATACTCAGAAGTGGAAGAACGCCAAAAGGCTTTGGCTGAAATGAAAGGCATTGATGATAAAGTCTGGGTGCAAGTGGCAGGACATGAAAAAGTCTATGCCATTGCGAATGAAGATTTAGAACGCACCAATGAAGAAAAAACCTCTTCAGTCCATTTCATGCGCTTTGAATTAGAACCCGTGATGATACAAGCATTGAAAGTTGATGCCGCTTTGAATATGGGCATCGATCATCCCGCTTATACGCAAGCAATAGAACCCGTATCCGATGACATCAAACAGGCTTTGCTAGAAGATTTAGAGGTTGAATGATGTGTAGCTACGTAGATCGGGTTAGCGCAGTACACGCGGCTGAAAAACTCGCTTCACGCGATGAAAAACCAGGGTACGCCGGATTATCTGCTGCAAGATCATCAACAAGCAATTGATATTATTGCAGCCACGCATGGAACGCATTGGTCAATGCGCTGGAGAATCAAACGGTGGGCGGGCAGCGTCATATAGAGAAAATAAATCAGTTATACGATAGACCTGATAGATACCGTGTCTCAGGTCAACCCCTTGTTGAACAGGAAAACTTTAAAATTAAGCGGTTTGAGGGCAATAAGGGGTTTGGTGTTTCAAAACACCCAAACAAATGTGAACGAGCTTGCGCATTGCAGCACCAATAGCACACATCTTACTGTTGCCTTTATCGAGTAAATGCTCGTAAAGTGCTTTGACATCAGGATTATAGCGACTGGGCTTTTTAATACTTGACCCCGATTCCGTAGCAATAGGAATAAGCCCTAAATAAGCAGCGGCTTGAGGTGCATCTTTGAAGCGTTTAGTCTGCAATACGGGCAGTAAAATGGTAGACATCACTTCGCCTATCCCTTTGATGGACCGAAGTCACCCCCTGTCATGTTCTAAATTAGGATGAGACTGGATGTGTTGTTCAATATCCATATCGAGTGGTTCAAGTGCTTGTTTAAGGTGAGCCATCATCCGTTCAATAGAAGCCATGGTTTTGGCGTTACCACGCCCAGTGTCTTGCTTCTCTAAACGATTAAGTTCACGTTGCCAGTCGGTTTCAACTGCTTGCTGACGTCGTATCAGCACCTCTAAATGAGCGTATTGTGGCGGTGGCTAAGGGATAAGGTCTGCTTCACGTTTACGTCCGTAACGTGCCAAAATATTGGCCTCTACGCGGTCAGTCTTCGTTTTGATACCTTAACTTCTTGCATAGTTTTTAACATCAGCAGGATGGATAACAGAAAGGCTGCATTGCGCGTTAGATAAGCTATCTGCGGCTATTTCATGATAAGACCCCGTGGCTTCTAAAATGGCATAGCGTTCATTCACTGTGCCATGCGCTTTATTCATGGCTCATGTGAGTCATGCTGTCATGCCTTGAGGTGTATTAGCCACCGTTTTGTGCAACGGTTGATTGAGTCAATGGGAGCGCAATAATGAACCATCCCATTTTTCTTTTGCAACGTCAGAGCCTATACGAAAATGGGAGTATCGGCTGCAAACCCGCTCTTTTGGTCAGTTTTTCCGCTTTTTTTCGTTAAATAGCCCGCTATTCGCCTTAAAAAACCGAAAAAATTGCCTCAAAATAGCGGATTTTCGCTTCGATTCCCCATCTTCGTATAGGCTCTCAATGCCGAGAAAATTCATAGGAACGCCTTAAAATGATCAGTGTGCTGACTGTCCTTGTTCATACAGGTTCTGAGACCTTCGATACCGTTCAGTCTGAAACTTTTGCTAAACTGGTGTAATTCAGGGGCTTATCTGTACAGTCAGACTCGAAGTCTGAGGTTTTTAACAGCCTCACTGATGTCCAATGTGGGGGTAGCTAACCCCCACTCGCTTTAACATACAAGGCTTTTGAAACCTGTCAGGCCTATCGTACAACTGAATTAATATTCCTATATACGCAAAAGGTTAAAAAAAACGAGATAAAACCTTGGCAGAAAAAAGTTGGATATTCACTATACGCCTAAGCATGGAAGTTGGTTGAATATAGCAGAAATCGAGTTTAGTGTTCTAAGCCGACAATGTTTAGACCAGCGTATCTCTGATAAAGACACTTTGGAAAAAGAAGTATACGAATGGGTGAAAAAGCGCAATGACTATGCAAAACCAATGGAATGGCGTTGTACTACAGAAGATGCTTGAGCTTTATCCGCGCCTCCTCAGTGGTAAAGCGCCACTGCATAGGATTTGGATGGGCATTACGTTATTTCACCCAGGTCGCCACTGCTTGCTACAAAGTCTCACTATCGGGAATACGTCGTTCTAGGCATTGTCTGCTCAAAATACTCCATTCAATCTCTGCCATATTGAGCCCACTTCCATGCTTGGGGGTGTAATGAATTAAGATGGCTTATAAACCTCCCGCACATCTTCCATCGCACCGACAAAATCAGCATGGGATTCAGGCGGTATGCACCCTTCTTTTTTTGGCCACGGTTTGATGGCGTTTTTTTAAAACAGTACGCACGGTTTCATGTGAAACACTGTCAACATCATTGAGTTCAACCATTTTGTTTGCCCACCATTGCAACGTCCAGCAGGCACGTCCAGCAGGCACGTCCATCGGGTGGCGCGCCGCCAGCTAAAGCCACCCAATAGGCGTCCTGTTCGCCATCGTGTTGCGACTGCGCGTTCTACTCGGTGTTGCCCGATTGAGCGCTGCATCTAAACCCTGCTCCACCAAACGCTGTCGTACTCGCTCAACGGTGCGCGTAGTGATATCAAGGGCTTCGCTGATTTTCGCATCAGTCCAGCCCTCGCCTTTTTCACCCGCGTCCGCTTTTAATAACATTTGCGCATGGAGGCAGCCGCTTTGCCTGTCTTTACCCGTGTATCGAGATGGCTACGTTCTTCTGCTGTGAGTTCGACTATGTATTTTTTGCGCATGGCCCATTCCTTTGCTGATTTATTTCGCAGCAAATTTGCCATAATTTATCCGACTTATAAAGTTTGATGATGTACTAGGGCGTTGCCCTATATAGATATTACGTCCCTTTGGGGCTTCACTGAATGACGCTGATGCAGCGCATAGGAAGGAGTTAAAAATTTAAACATGCACTAAAAAAATCATCATTGCACCAAGAGGACAGAAAAATCGCGCTCAACATCCAACTCCCTAAACACTATTGTGGAACTTTGCGGTGAAAAATAAGCCTTTGCATCATTTCAGTGATATAAGCTGAGTTTTTCAGACATATTATTAAATCTTATGATTTTTTCATAAACCATAAGCTATAACTTATGGTTATCATCATTTATTCGTGTAGTTATTTGTATTTGGTGTGTTTATAATCGCCAACGTTGTGTCGGTTAATGACCTGATACATGCACTAATAAAGTGCATAACGATTATTCACTCTCATTCAAGAGTAAGGAGACATCTATGGCCGTAAAAACTTATCAAGCGGGCGTAAAAGATTACCGCGAAACCTATTGGATGCCAGACTATACCCCTAAAGAAACTGATCTTTTAGCGGTATTCAAAATCACCCCTCAAGAAGGCGTACCTCGTGAAGAAGCGGCAGCGGCTGTAGCGGCTGAATCCTCTACCGGTACCTGGACTACGGTGTGGACTGATTTGCTGACTGATATGGACCACTACAAAGGTCGTGCTTACGCTATTGAAGACGTGCCGGGTGATGACACTTGCTTTTATGCGTTTATCGCTTACCCCATTGACCTGTTTGAAGAAGGTTCAGTGGTCAACGTATTTACCTCTTTAGTCGGTAATGTATTTGGCTTTAAAGCGGTACGTGCGCTGCGTTTAGAAGACATTCGCTTCCCGATTGCTTACGTGATGACCTGTAATGGCCCTCCTCATGGTATCCAAGTTGAACGTGACATCATGAACAAATATGGCCGTCCTATGTTGGGTTGCACGATTAAACCTAAACTGGGCTTGTCTGCGAAAAACTATGGTCGTGCGGTGTACGAATGTCTGCGTGGTGGTTTGGATTTCACCAAAGATGACGAAAACGTCAACAGCCAACCTTTCATGCGCTGGCGTCAACGTTTTGACTTCGTGATGGATGCTATCGACAAAGCTGAACGTGAAACCGGTGAGCGTAAAGGTCACTACTTAAACGTGACCGCACCGACTCCAGAAGAAATGTACAAACGTGCTGAATACGCTAAAGAAATTGGCGCACCTATCATCATGCACGATTACATTACTGGCGGCTTCTGTGCAAATACGGGTCTGGCTCAATGGTGCCAAGACAACGGCGTTTTACTGCACATTCACCGTGCCATGCACGCCGTGCTTGACCGTAATCCTCATCATGGTATTCACTTCCGCGTACTCACCAAAATCTTGCGTCTGTCTGGCGGCGACCATCTGCACACCGGTACTGTGGTGGGCAAATTGGAAGGCGACCGTGAATCTACCCTGGGTTGGATCGACTTGTTGCGTGAAAGCTACATTAAAGAAGATCGCTCTCGCGGTATTTTCTTCGACCAAGATTGGGGTTCAATGCCTGGTGCATTTGCTGTCGCTTCTGGTGGTATCCACGTATGGCACATGCCAGCACTGGTCACCATCTTCGGCGACGACGCTGTACTGCAATTCGGTGGCGGCACATTAGGCCATCCTTGGGGTAATGCAGCCGGTGCAGCCGCTAATCGTGTGGCTCTGGAAGCTTGTGTTGAAGCGCGTAACCGTGGCGTTGCTATTGAGAAAGAAGGCAAAGACGTGCTGCAAAAAGCAGCCGCTAGCAGCCCAGAACTCAAAATGGCAATGGAAACGTGGAAAGAAATCAAGTTTGAATTCGACACCGTCGATAAACTGGATGTTGCCCACAAGTAAGCGCATTGGCGGCGGTGCATTCAATGCACCGCCACCTCGATAAATTCAATTTTTGCTTCAACAAAAATTAATTAGGAGAACAACATGAGCGAAATGCAAGATTATGCTTCTAGCTTAGGTAACGTAGACAGCCGTAAATTTGAAACCTTCTCTTATTTACCTGAAATGGATCAAGACCGTATCCAAAAACAGGTGGAATACATTGTGTCTAAAGGCTGGAATCCAGCGATTGAACACACTGAGCCTGAAAATGCGTTTGATCATTACTGGTACATGTGGAAACTGCCTATGTTTGGCGAAACTGATGTAGCCACTGTTTTAGCTGAAGCTGAAGCGTGTCATCAAGCCCATCCTAACAATCATGTGCGTTTGATTGGCTTTGATAACTATGCACAATCTAAAGGTGCAGAAATGGTGGTCTTCCGTGGCAAGCCTGTATAAAAATATACAGTGAACTTGTGACATAGCCATAAAAAAGCCTGCCTCGTCTAACGAGGCAGGCTTTTTTATGGCTTAGAGCCTATACGAAGATGGGGAATCGAAGCGAAAATTTGCCATTTTGAGGCAGTTTTTTCGGTTTTTTAAGGCGAATAGTGGGCTATTTAACGAAAAAAAGCGGAAAAACTGACCAAAAGGGCGGGTTTGCAGCCGATTATCCCATTTTCGTATAGGCTCTTAAAGTTTACCGCCAGCCCGCACGATCCATCAACCTAACGGCAGCAGGATTATTTTCACCCAATTTATCCATGTGCAACGTATCGGCTTTGAAATCTCCCCAAGCACTCACAATGGCATTGGCTTGAGCACCGGCTTTAACGGGATATTCATAGTTTTTATCCGCATACCAGCTTTGTGCCGCATCACTGACCAAATATTCAATGAGTTGTATCGCCTCTGGCTTGTTTTTGCTGGCTGCCGTTACGCCCGCACCGCTAACATTAACGTGAACGCCTCGCCCTTGCTGGTTAGGCCAGAAAACCGCTAATTTTTCAGCCGCCGCTTTTTGTGCCGCATCATCGCCGCCTAACATCATGCCCAAATAATAAGTATTAGCGATAGCCACTTTACATTGGCCTGCGGCGACCGCTTTGATTTGATCGCGATCACCACCGGCAGGTTTACGCGCCAAATTGCCCACCAAAGCTTTAGCCCATGTTTCAGTCTCGGCTTTACCGTTGGCTTCAATCATAGAGGCGGTTAAAGATTGATTATAAATATTAGATGATGAACGCACGCATACAGCTTTTTTCCAAGTCGCATCCCCCAACGCTTCGTAGGTGGATAATTGCTCAGGTTTCACCTTATCTTTGTGGTACATGATCACACGAGCACGCAGAGATAAACCGTACCAAAAGCCCTCACTATCACGGTATTGCGCAGGAATGGCTTGTTGCAAAATCTCTGAAGTCGCCGTTTGTAATACACCCGCTTGTTTAGCGCGGTATAAGCGTCCAGCATCGGTGGTCAACAACACGTCAGCGGGTGAGTTTCTTCCTTCACTTTGTAAGCGCTTCAACAGTGCATCGGCTTTACCTGTAACTAAATTGACTTTAATCCCTGTGGTTTGAGTAAATCGATCCAATAAAGGTTTAATCAAGGCTTCTTTGCGAGCGGAATACAGATTCACTTCCGCCGCCTGTAAAGGTATGGCTAATAAGCTGCTGAGCACACAAATGCCTGCCCATAGTGTTGTTTTTTGCATGATAAATACTCTCTTGCGGTATGAAGTAAAGGTAATAAACGAGGGCTTTAAAGACGACATCAAAACCCAATTAAACATGAATGATAATAATTCTTATTTATAAACTCAACTGTTTTGTCCATTCACCCGTTTGAACTGGTTTCCATGTGCTACATCACTGCCATTCCGTGAAGGATTTTTAGCCCCAACGGGGCGCAATTGATATAGCCCAGGGCAGCGCCCTGGGTTCGGTCGATAATACCCACCCAGCCCTGAAAGGGCGTAATAAAAGGCGGCATGGCGTTTTATGTCGCCCTTTCAGGGCTAAGTCTCTTCTATCCGTTTAACCTAGGGCGTTGCCCTAGGCTATAGAGATGACGCTCCTTTGGGGCTTTACTGGATGACAATACGGTGCATGGGAACGAGTTAAACATCATTTGGAAACGCTGGCGTTCTTTGCGCCTCTAGCGCCGTTTGCGTTGCCTTTTAAAGCGGATGGCTTGAGTCGTACAACTGATTCATGCTGCCTGTAGATAAAGAAAATGACTAGAGATGCCTCGCGCTCACCCCCATTACCACAGTTTTCAACCGATCTAAAAGAGGCGAACCGCCAAGCGATTACGCTTTTCAAAAACACTCATCTCGAATTAAGAAGGTTCATTATGCGTCCCGCACAACTACATACATTATTGGATACGGAATTTACCAGCGCTCAAGACGGTCATCATACGCCCGTGATGTTGTGGGGGCCGCCCGGTGTGGGTAAATCACAAATCGTGGCGCAAGTCGCACAACGTCATCAAGTCTGCGTCATCGATATTCGTTTATCGCAAATGGAACCCAGCGATTTACGCGGCATTCCTTTTCGCGTGGATGATGCCGTGGAATGGGCGATTCCTTCCTTGTTACCCCATCGTAAACGTCATGGTGACACAGGCATTTTATTTTTAGACGAAATCACCTCCGCCCCGCCCAGTGTCTCGGCAGCCGCCTATCAACTGATTTTAGACCGCCGTTTGGGGGCTTATGAAGTGCCGCCGCATTGGATTATTGTCGCTGCGGGCAATCGCCAAGGGGATCGCGGCGTGACTTACACCATGCCCGCACCATTGGCGAACCGCTTTTCACATTTTGAAGTCGATGTGCATTTGGATGACTGGGTGGCTTGGGCGTATCAACAAGGCATTGATGAGCGCATTATTGGCTTTTTACGTTTTCGCCCAGAGCGCTTGTTTGATTTTGATCCGGCGCATAACCCCGTGGCGTTTCCCACGCCGCGCTCTTGGGAATTCGCCCATCGAGCTTTGCAAAAATTTGCCTCTATGCCGAATTTACTGCTCGGCAGTTTGCAAGCCTGCGTAGGACCCGCTGCGGGGATTGAACTCAAAGCCTTTGTGGATAATCTTGATCGAATGCCAGACTTGGATGCGATTTTACGCGGTGAAGACGTGCCAACTCCGCAAGATATTGATTTGCAATATGCCGTGGCTTCCGCATTAGTTGGGCGAGCGATTCGTGCTAAAGACACCGAACAAGCTGAAATAGTGTACGGGCGCATTCTTGATTATGCGGGGCAGTTTCGTCAGAAAGAAATGGGCGTGATGCTAGTGTCTGATATGCAACGCGCCGTGGGTGAGGGCTTATACCAAGTGCCCCAGTTCCAACAATGGGCGCAATTAGTCGTGGATGTGATGTTGTATGATTAGACGGGTTGCGAATGCATCCCCCTTGTCACCCGTCTATTAGCTGTTGCAGCCATGAGTCACAACAATGAATTCCAAGACACCCCGCCCCATTGCATTGGCGATGACCGGAGCCTCCGGTGCCGATTACGGTCTAAGAACCTTAGAATGTTTGCTGGCAGCCGGAGAAGACGTGTACTTAATGCTCTCGTCTCCAGCTTTATTGGTCATCAACACCGAAACCGATTTAAAATTACCCGCGCAGCCTAAAGCCATCGAAGCTTATTTAACCCAGCGTTATGCCGCACAAGCCGGGCAATTGCAGGTATTTGGTCAACAACAATGGACGGCTCCGGTGGCGAGCGGCAGTTATCCACCGCGAGCCATGCTCATCTGTCCCTGCACCAATGGCACTTTAGCGGGTATTTCTGCGGGTTTGAGTCGTAATTTGATTGAACGCGCCGCCGATGTAGTGTTAAAAGAACAACGCAAACTGATTTTAGTGCACCGAGAAACGCCGCTATCCATGATTCAGCTTGAAAACATGTTACGTTTAGCGCGTGCGGGTGCGGTGATCATGCCGGCTAATCCTGGCTTTTATCATCGCCCACAAAGCGTCGCTGAAGTGGTGGATTTTATGGTGGCACGGATTTTAGATCACCTAGACGTGGAGCATGATTTATTGCCCCGTTGGGGGGCTTAAAGTGCGGCGTAAAATGAACTAAAAAGCCTAGAATTCACTAACATCAATCAGTAATACATCTTCATCAAACCATTGTACTGGTATCAAAAGAGCTTAAATGCCGTGACATCGGTTCAAAATAAGACCCAAACAACAAGGGGAAAACATCATGGTTGGAATAGTCGGAACAGCGGGTATCAGCGCTGGAAATAGCGCTGGAAACAACGGGTCAGGCGCAGTCAGCGCTTGGAAAAAAGTCGAAGCACGGGTGGAATTACACGATGGCACCGTGCTGGAAGGATTGTTTGTGATCGCCCGCGATAATCGTTTATCGGATTTCTTAAATAATCCTAAAAAACAATTCATTGCCTTGATTGATCGAGAAAAAACCACGCACTTATTAAACAAAGAACATATCGTGCGAGCCACCGAAATTAAAAGTGATTAGCATGAACCCTGTCTTCATTATCGGCTGCGGGTACGTCGGGCAACGTCTGGCACAGCATTATTTGGCGCACAACGCATCGGTGTCCGCGTTAAGCCACACGCCCAAACATCAAGCATCATTGCGCTCAGCAGGGCTTCAAGTGTTTGCGGGCGATTTAGACCAGCCAGACACCTTGCCTGTGCTGCCATTGCGCCATGCTTTGTTATTTTATCTTGCCCCACCGCCCTCACAGGGACAAACAGACCCGCGCCTGCAAGGTTTTCTCGACACCCTCAGCAGCGATAACTTACCGAGCAAATGTGTTTTGATCAGCACCACCAGCGTTTATGGCGATTGCCAAGGCGCTTGGATTGATGAAACACAAGCCTTGAACCCACAAGTGGATCGGGCGCGGCGGCGTGTCGATGCCGAACAGTGTTTGCGCCGCTGGGCGACCGCGCACCATGTGGAGTTTGTGATATTAAGAGTGCCAGGGATTTATGGCGTAGGCCGCTTGCCACGCCGTCGTTTAGAACAAGCCTTGCCGATGTTGGAAGCCGCCGCCGCACCTTATAGCAATCGGATTCATGTCGATGATTTAGTGCAAGCTTGTGTGGCGGCGGGCAGCGAGGCAGGGCACAGTGGCGAGATTTATCATGTCAGCGACGGTCATCCTTCGACCATGACGGATTATTTCAATCAAGTCGCCGATGCCTTACAACTGGCGCGTCCTACCTGCGTCAGTGCGGAGCAAGCGCAAAAGCTGCTCAGCCCTGAAATGCTCAGTTATTTATCGGAATCCAAACGCTTAGATGTGTGCAAAATGCGCGAGCAATTAGGTGTGGTCTTGCGCTACCCGCATTTAGCAGAGGGGTTGTTGCAGTCGCTCTAGTTTTTCTTGATGCTCTCGTTTAAGCACAACATAGAGGCTTGCAAGTGCCGGGCTAATTGCTGCTGGGCTAAATCGCAGAGTCCACACTGATGACACGCTGGGGAACTATAAGTATCTAGCGGTAATTGTTCGATGAGTTGCGCATAAAAAACCTGCCGCATACCTTGTGCGGTGACATTGTCCGCACTGAGTTTACCGATCACTTCCTGACCTAACTCGCTTAATAAGCTATCCATTTCCTGACAATGTTCTTGCTCATCCGCTGCTTTCATGAGCTGATTAATGCAGGCCACAAACTTTTTATTACCCTGATCCGTCTCAGCGTGCCCCGTGTTATAACGACTTTTCCAGCGTAATAAGCGCATCAGTGCCCCCTGTGTCTATAGGCCGTTAAAAATTTAATGATGTTGTAGGATATGCTGGTTTTTCCAAAAGGATGCAAGGTCAGAATGAAAGTCATACAAAAACTGAAGTGTCAAAGGGTGAGTGTGTTCCAAAAAAATCGCCATGCTCTGCTTGATGGGGTAAAGCTATTCATGCTCATAAGCTGGTCGCCCTTATCCTCCCAAGCCGCCCCCGTGATACCGCCCTTCAACCCCGCAGAACTTCAACCGGGTGGCGCGACAACCACAGCCGTCAAATCCAGCTTATTAAATCCGCTAGCGAATCTGTCTCTTGTGCGCCAAGAACAGTTTTATATCGGGCGCTCATTTTATCGCAGCCCTTGGGTGCAAGCACCGAGCATCACCACCGACCGCGACGGCCTGGGCCCATTGTTTAATATGCGCTCCTGTGTTGCGTGTCATGCTAACGGCGGGCGCGGATTACCGCCTTTAAGCGATGGTGTAGCGATGAATTCCATGCTGTTTCGTCTCAGCATTCCAGAACCAGGGGAGCACGGCGCGTTAAAACCAGAACCCTTGTACGGCGATCAATTACAGGCTTTAGGCATCAGCTTGACGTACAACAAAGGCATGGCAGAAAGCGGCAGCCGAGCGCAACAACGCATTCTTGGCGAAGCCCAGGTACACGTCACTTACACCCCACAATCAGGGCATTATGCCGACGGCAGTTCTTGGGAATTATTATCCCCAGATTACCGCATCACCGCCTTGAGTTACGGAGCCATGCGTGAAGACGTGCTGTTATCGCCGCGTGTCGCACAACAGCAAGTCGGTTTAGGTTTGCTCGCCGCCATTCCAGAGCGCGATATTGTGCAAGGCGCGGACAGTGAAGATGTCAACCAAGATGGCATTTCTGGGCGGCCTAACTGGGTGTGGGATGTTCAGCAGCAAAAAATAGTGCTGGGGCGTTTTGGACATAAAGCCAATCAGCCGACCATATTGCAGCAAAGTGCAGCGGCTTTTCGTGGTGATTTGGGTATCACCAACCGCTTGTTTCCAGAAGAAAACTGTATGCCTGACCAACATTGTGAAGCCGCCCCCAGTGGAGCAGACCCGAAAACCGGCGTGGAAATCCCCGATAAATTCTTAACCGCCGTGGATTTTTTTGTTAAAGCCCTGGGCGTACCGACGCGGCGCAAGCCACAGGATGCCCAAGTGCAACAAGGGCGAAACCTGTTTTATCAAAGCGGTTGCCCTGCTTGTCATACCCCTTCTTTCACCACAGGCGACGACGCGGATTTGCCGGAACTCAACCAGCAAACAATATGGCCTTACACGGATTTGTTATTACACGACATGGGCGCAGGCTTAGCCGATCAGCGGCCTGATTTTGCGGCAACAGGCCAAGAATGGCGCACACCGCCGTTGTGGGCGATAGGTTTGATGAAACGCACCACAGGAGCCGTGCGTTATTTGCATGACGGACGTGCGCGTAGCATTGCTGAAGCGATACTCTGGCATGGCGGTGAAGGCAAGACCGCACGCACCGCCTTTATGCAATTAAGTGCAGACGAACGCGAGGCTTTAGTGGCTTTTGTGAAGGATTTGTAAGTCGTTATTCCTTATCTGCTCAACTAGCAATTCTACCCCGTTTCTCAAAAAACCTTCTTTAAATACGAAATCTTGACGGTACAAATAGCGCAGATAGGCACCAACACCACTTCAGTGGCAGACTTGATCTCAAGTTTAATCGGTAATCCTGAAAGGATGGTGTCAGGTATTGTTGCTAAAGGTCTTAATACATAATCCTCAGTGGAGCCTAAGTAAGTGGCTGATGAAGTTTGACCACTAAATTCTAAACGACCAAGATCAATAAAAATAATCGCCTCTTCGTTTTGATGAAATGAATAAAAGGTATTTGTATAATTTTCTTCTTGCCATATGCCGGAGAGTCTAATATCTTCGGCAAAGACTTGAGGTATCGTCAAAACCAGTAAAAACATCATGATGGCTTTATGCAATATCGTTTTCATGCTTAATTCTCCTATCTAAAGTGATTCAAAAAATGAGTGTATAAACTTTGAACCGGGTTGTCTTTATTTTCACATGATTCATTAATGAGGATTATTGTAAAGAACATTACCCATTAATAAATCGGACACCATTATAACTAAGCCACATAGCAAATAAAGTCATTTTCATCTTCAATCTTTTAAAGAAAACGAAAAGACTTGTTTTATTACGATATGTTTCACTGGTTTGTTTTATAAAATAATTTCTATATAGCTAAAGTACATCATTTATAGGCTCGCGATAGAGCCAAGCCCAAGACTGCCAGTCCTTGAAGGACTGGCAGTCTTAACAACTGATATAATTTTTCTATAGATACTCTGTCTGGCAATTCTGCCGCTACCATAAAAAGAGGGGATTTATGCAAAGTTTTATCGGTTTTTTTGTGTTTGCGGCTTTTGCTTGGTTACTCAGCGAGCAGCGTCATCGTATTGTCTGGCGCGATATTGCACTGGGTTTGGGCGTGCAAGTGGTGCTTGCCTTATTGCTGTTTAACTTTCCGCCGTTGCAGCAGGTGTTTGTCATGTTGAACCAATTAGTGTTGGCTTTAGACGCTGCAACGACTGCTGGGACGAGTTTTGTTTTTGGGTATTTAGGCGGTGGCGGTGCGCCTTTTACAACGACTCAGCCTGCCAATGGTTTTATTTTAGCTTTCAAAGCCTTGCCGTTAGTATTGGTGATTAGCGCGTTATCGGCTTTATTGTTTTATTGGCGTATTTTGCCTTGGGTGGTGCGCGGTTTTTCTTGGCTGCTGCAAAAAAGTTTGAATATTGGCGGGGCTTTGGGTTTAGGCGCTGCGGCGAATATTTTTGCGGGTATGACCGAAGCGCCTTTGCTGATTCGTCCTTATTTGAAGCAACTCACGCGCAGCGAATTATTTGCTTTAATGACGACGGGAATGGCAACGGTGGCGGGCACGGTGTTGGTGTTGTATGCCTCTATTTTAGGCAGCGTGTTTCCCGAAGCCTTGGGGCATTTGTTGATGGCTTCTATCCTTAGCGCACCCGCTGCGATCACTGTGGCGCGTTTGTTAGTTCCCGAAACGCAGCCGCTGACGGATGCTCATTGGCAACCGCCTATCGAAGCGCACAGCAGCATGGATGCGGTGACACAAGGCACTTTAGAGGGCTTGAAATTATTGCTGAATGTGGTGGCTTTGCTGGTGGTGTTTGTGGCTTTGGTGCATTTGGCGAATCAAATATTGGGATTATTGCCGAGTGGGGATGATCAACCGTTGACTTTGCAAGGTGTTTTAGGTCAATTGATGGCTCCTGTGGTGTGGTTGATGGGGGTGCCTTGGAATGAAGCCGTCAGTGCGGGCGCTTTGATGGGGATTAAAACGGTTTTGAATGAGTTTCTGGCTTATTTGCAGTTAGCTCAAATGCAGGATTTAAGCGAGCGTTCGCGTTTGATTATGATTTACGCGCTGTGCGGTTTTGCCAATTTTGGTAGCTTGGGCATCATGATTGGCGGCTTAAGCACACTGGTGCCGGAACGACGCAGCGAAGTGGTGTCTTTGGGCTTGAAATCTATTTTGGCAGGCACGCTGGCGACTTGCATGACAGGCGCTTTAGTGGGGATGTTTTACTATGGTTAATATCGCTGGTTCGATCATTCGTCCTGACTGGCCTGCGCGGGTTAAGAGCCTATAGCACTAAGCGCTTCACCGGGCATACTCCAACCGGCAAGCGTTTTGACTTATTGTCATTTGTCGCAGGGTTTGAGCATTTGAGAAACGTTCGGGTTGGCTTTACAAAAGCCGACCCGCGAGGCGTGGGAACTCGATAAAATGACGACCGAAGCCGAGACAGAGCGTAAAATCTGAAAGGTTTTTGTCCCGCATTAAATGGGCAACCCCACTGGCACACAATGGCGAAACCATGAATATCCTTCAATACGAATCAAAAATCTGGGCAACTGCCGATCTGCTGCGCGGCAGCGGTATCAAAGAATCCGAATGGCCGTCTTTTATGATGCCGTTTTTCGCGCTGGCGCTGATCGAAAGTCGCTTGGTGCGCATGTTCGACACGCTCAAAGCGGACTATGGGGAAACGGTATTAACCCAGATGACAGCAGCGGATCGGATTGACCTGATCAAAGACAAGGGTCAAGGCTACAACCTCTTTATTTTTGAGAAAAATCAATCGCTGAGCGACATTTGCAAAAATGACAAAGCCTTTGAGATTGATTTTGAAGCCTATTTGCAAGGCTTTGATGGCGAGACCAAAGACCTGCTCGGCGTTGATAGCAGCGAAGGCGAAAAATTCCTTGATATCAAAGGCGTGATCAACAAACTCAAAGCCAAAAAAGTGCTGTTTAGCTACACCAAACTATGGGCAGACATTGACCTTAAGCCCTTCAATAACTCCGAAATCACCACCCTAGAAGAACACATCAAACGCAAATGGGCGGATATTTCCGCCGAAACCGCCGGGGAACAATACACCCCCGATGACGTGATCGCCCTCATCGCCGAAATTATCGCCAGCAAAATCGAAGAAACCGACACCCTGCTAAAAATCTACGACTGCACCTGCGGCGGCGGCAATCTACTGTTTGGCGTTGAAGACCGCATCAACCAAAAATTCCAGCGTCTCACGCAAACCTTTGGACAAGATTGGAACGACGCGCTTTATGCGCTGGCGAAAATTGAAAGCCGCTTCCGTCCTGATTCCAAAATCGAACATGGCAACACCTTGGTAGGCAATCAGTTTTATAACGAAGAATTTGATGTGGTCATCGCCAATCCGCCCTATGGTGTAAGCTGGAAAGGCTACGCCAAAGACATACAAAACGACAAAACCGGACGATTCAAATACCTGCCGTCGATTTCCGATGGGCAACTGCTATTTATGCAGCACCTTATCTCCAAACTCGACAGCACTGGCATGGGCGTGGTGGTACACAACGGCTCCACCCTGTTTAGCGGTGATGCGGGATCGGCGGAAAGCAATATCCGTAAATGGATGCTCGACAGCGATATTGTCGAAGCCATTATCCAACTGCCCACCGATGAATTTTTCAATACGGGGATTTACACCTACTTATGGGTGCTGAACAAAAACAAAGCACCACAACACCAAAACAAACTCATGCTAATTAACGCCAGCGAAAAATACACCCCGCTGAAAAAAAGCAAAGGCTCCAAACGCAAAGAAATAGACCCAGCCAACCGCCTAGAGATTGTCGCCACCCTCAGCAACTACCAAGACAACGACTACGCTCGCGTGTTTGACAAAGCATTTTTTTATTTTAACAAACAAGCGATTATGCTCACCCACATCGACGAACAGGGCCACAGCTTTGCCGCACAATTAAGCGCAAACGCCAAATCACTCAAACTCACGCCCAGCAAAATCAGCCAAGATGATATTGTGCTGACGGATTTGACTATCACCGACTACGACCACAACGCCTACGACACGCTCAAGCAATATTTTGACGCAGGCATCAAACCGCTCATAGCGCAGCTTGATTACAAAGAGCAGCCCTTGCGCATCGACACCGCCGAGGCGCAATACCACTACGACAACGCACAAGAAAGCCTGATCAAAACCACAGGCGACAGCCAAACCGCCTTGGGCTGCGGCAAAATTGTCATCAAAGCCAGCTACAAAAAAGCCAGCAAAAAACTCCCCGAACGCATAGACATCAGCGTAGAACTCACGCCCGACCATCAAAAAGACTATGAAATTATCCCGTTTCATCCAGACGCAGCCACCAACCGCGCCGCCATCGAAACCTTTATGGCGCGTTACATCCACAAACCGTTTGTGTATTTAGAAAACGTCGTTGGTGTGGAAATTAATTTTAATAAAGTGTTTTATAAGCCGGAAACCTTGCAGCCTGTGGGCGAAATTGTCGCAGAGATTGCGGCGTTAGATGCGGAGCTAAAAGCATTAGAAGCGGAACTATACTTATGACAGACATAAACACCTCTCAATTTATTATGTATCAAAGTGAAGATGCTCAAATTAAGCTGGATGTGCGCTTTGTGGATGAAACCGTTTGGCTTACCCAAGCCATGATGGCGGATCTATTTAGCACCAGCAAACAAAATATCGGCCAACACCTTAAAAATATTTTTGCTGAACAAGAGCTTAACAAAACGGCAGTTGTAAAGGATTTCTTTACAACTGCCAGCGATGGAAAAAAATATCGAACCAAGCATTACAATCTCGATGTCATTATCTCCGTGGGCTACCGCATACAAAGCCATACCGCCACGCGCTTTCGCCAGTGGGCGACACGGCACTTGCGCGAATACATCGTTAAAGGCTTTATCCTTGACGATGAACGCTTGAAAAATCCTGATCAGCCCTTTGACTACTTTGAAGAACTCACCCGACGCATTCAAGATATTCGCACCAGCGAGAAGCGTTTTTACCAAAAAATCACCGATATTTATGCCACCAGCGTTGATTACGACCCTACACTCGATACCAGCATCCGCTTTTTCAAAACCGTACAAAACAAAATTCACTGGGCAATAACAGGGCAAACGGCTGCCGAGATTATTCACCAACGAGCCGATAGCAATAAAGACAATATGGGCTTGACCAATTGGCGCGGGGCAAAAGTTCGCAAACCTGATGTGGTTAATGCCAAAAATTACTTGGCTGAAGATGAACTACAAGCATTAAATAACTTGGTTGAACAATATCTGATTTTTGCCGAAGGACAAGCCATGCGCCGCATTCCCATGCGTATGACAGATTGGGTTAAAAAGCTTGATGGTTTTCTAAACTTAAATGACCGCGATATTCTTAATCATGCGGGCAAGATTTCTCACAAGATGGCAAAACAACTCGCCGAACAAGAGTACAATAAATTTCATCAGCAACGTCTGGCACATGATGCCAAACGAGCAGATGATTTAGAGCCACTCACAAAACAAGCTGAGCAACTTAGCAAACCCCAAACAACAGCAAAGACAAACAAAAACCATGATTAAACAACACAGCCAATATCTGAGGTGGTTATGAGCGTGGCAAAGTTTGCACGCTATGCGACGTATAAAGATAGCGGGGTTGAGTGGTTGGGGGACAGCTTTACTCTCGTTCCCATGCGCCAGCGTGGGAATGCAGCCTGTGCCGCGCCTGCGGCACGAGACGCAGCGCGTCTCTACGGCATTTCCACGGAGACCGTTACTGCCATTCAGCCAGGTAGGGTGCGCACCTTCTTTTCGGTGCGCACGCAAACGATAACTTCATGCTCCCCCTCGCGTTCGCACCGCAAAAAACACGCGGTGCAAACCCTACAATACTGCGGACAAATACAAAGTGTGCTTTTTCTCGCGCCCACGCTCCAGCGTGGGAGTGTATATCTCGTCGCTCTAGCGGCGAATATCCGAGAAGCCGTGCCGCTGGAGCGGCACGGCAGGCATTCCCACGCTAAAGCGTGGGAACGAGAGATGGTGGGAACGAGAAAAGCGGGGTTGGGGTTATGAGCAGGACAAGGTTTGCAGGCTATGCGGCGTATAAAGATAGCGGGGTTGAGTGGTTGGGGGAAGTGCCGAAGGAATGGGAAGTTAAGAGGTTGAAGGATGTAGCGAATATTACAAGAGGGGCAATTCTCAGACCAGTTGATGATCCATCCTACTTTGATACAAAAGGGCATTGGTATTATTTAAATATTTCAGATGCTACCAAATGTAAAGGTAGTAAATATTTATTTAATGCTAAATTAAAATTATCCGAATTGGGAAGCATGAAAAGTGCTAGAGTAAAATCCGGTAATTTAATTATTACCGCATCCGCAACAATAGGTAAACCCTTTATAAATAAAGTGGATGTTTGTGTTCATGATGGATTTATACCATTAAAGAATATTAAAATATCAATTAGCTATTTATATTATTTTTTAAAAAATAAAAATATATATTCTGCAATGGGTAAATCAAACACACAAAAAA
>JADGEH010000136.1 GCA_016744475.1 Thiotrichales bacterium
GCTGTTCGCTACGGCGTTTAAACCCGGACAAGTCTAATCAATAACCAATATCTGGCAGGCTGAAATTGATTTTCAGTCTGCCAGATTTTTTTCTCAATTATGAAATTACAACTCGACAATGGCGATGCGAATTATCAAATTCGTTCTTACCAAGCCCAACGCTGCATTTGCGTAAATCAAACCGAATATACACATAGCTTAGTGGTGTCTCCTAATGCCGTGAAAAAATGGGCACCGCAGGATTTTTCAGCTCTGACCCCGGAAGATTTTGCAGACTTATTAGAGCTTCAGCCTCGGATCGTCTTGTTCGGTTCAGGCGCTTCTTTTCGCTTCCCTGAACCGTCCTTATTAAGCGCTTTATACGCGGCGCATGTGGGTGTGGAAACCATGGACACGGCGGCTGCGTGTCGCACTTACACGGTATTAGCCGCCGAAGGCCGATCCGTTGTGGCTGCCCTGTTGCTATAACCCGCTATCACGGCCTTTTCACAGGCCAAAATGACCACTTGGTTAGAAATTAAACACTTCACAAACAAGCTTGATAAGCTGAATCATCACCTTTATTAACGGCTGTTAATAAACTATTAGACTTGTTGCCGTTTGCGTCAGGTGAGCAATGAGCAACCAATAATCCTATGTAGGTGCGTATCTATAAGCACCTACAACGGCATGTCCATTTACCCTTAAGCTAAGGAGCCTCTCTATGCAGCCCCGTTCATTAAAATCTAAACATTTACGCCAGCAACACAGTGGTTTTACATTAATTGAATTATTAATCGTCATGGCTATTATCGGCATGTTGGCGGCTTTGGTCGGCCCTAGCGTATTTAAGCATTTCGGTGGCGCACAACGCGATGCCGCTAAAGCACAAATCAGTAATTTATCATCTGCTTTAGATGCTTACCGTTTAGGAATGCATAAATATCCGCGTACCTTAGAAGCATTGGTGAAAAACCCAGGCAATAATAAACGTTGGAACGGGCCGTATATTCCTAAATTGCCTAAAGACCCTTGGGGCAACGATTACCAATATCGTTTTCCTGGCACGCATGGTTTAGAGTATGACCTCTACTCCTTTGCTGCCGATGGGCGTGAAGGCGGCAGCGATGATGATGCCGATGTGACCAATTGGGAATAATGTGAAGAAAAACATCAGCACTTTTTATCAACTCCAGCAGGGTTTTACCCTGCTGGAGTTGATTGTGGTGCTCAGTTTGATTGGCATCGCAGCGGGATTGGTGCTGCCACGCTTGACCGGAGGCGACAGCACCCGACTACAAGCGGAAGTACGCGAATTAGTAGCGGTGCTCAATTATGCACGACGCATGGCCTTGATTCAGGGACAAGAGACCACCGTCAAGCTGTATCCCCCGAAAAAAAACACGATTGATGATGCGGCCTCTGTTGCGCGACGCACTCACCCTGGCGAATGGTATAGTCAAGGCGTGAGCATTGAATCCAAAGGGACTAAAGCCTCACATGATGATGAAAAACAGCAAGCATTATATGAAGTGCATTTTTATCCAGGCGGCGGTTCTAGTGGCGGAGACTTTGTTTTGAAGACGGGAGAGATCAGCGCCCGCATCAGTATTGATGCTTTAACGGGTAAACTCAAAGCGGCCTTTGAAGATGAATAAGGGATTTACATTATTAGAAGTGTTAGCCGCATTGTTTATCACCGCCGTGGCTTTAGGTTCTCTCATGGCTTTGTCGGGTGGCAGCAAGCGCCTCGCCTTTCAAGCTCAAACAGGACTTGAGCGGGTGGTGTACGAAAGAGCCGCACTGAATGCCGCACAGGCACAACGTAAACCCGATTATCCCGAATACCCGCAAGAATATGCTAAAGACTTGAAAATCAATCACCTGTCCCCTCTCGAAGCTCCACCACGACAAACCACAAAAATCCTCTATGTGTTAGAACCTTATGAAATACAAGGTAAAAACTCACAAGGCAGCGGCCTACAAGGTCTCCGTTGGCGGCGTTTGAAATCCTTACAATGACTCCATCCCTCAGCGCTCCCAAACAACAGGGTTTTACCCTACTTGAACTCATTATCTCTATGGCACTCGCTGCAATGGTGGTGGCCTTGCTCAGCGTAGGTTTTAATCTGGTCATTAATGATTGGCAACGCAGCACCGATGCGCTCGATGAAAAACTAGATAACAGCTTAGTGTTGCTGCAAATTGAACGCGCCCTTCAAGGTGCGTTTACACATCTATACACTGATGCCAAAGAAAAACAGCGCTACCTTTTATTTGAAGGTAAAAAAGATCGACTCTTGTGGGTATCGACCGCCTCACCTCAACGCGAACCCGGCTTACATGCTTGGCAAATCGAGCCTGGCAAGAATGATCAGGGCATTGCATTGCAGGTCGTTCCGGCCTTTGCTGACCACCCTAAAAAGCGCCTGAGAAAAGCCAAAGCTATGTTACTATTTGAAAATTATCAGGCGCGTTTTGAGTATCTCGATGTTGATCCACGCAACAAAGACACCGAGTTACAAAAAAGCAAATGGTTAGAGAAATGGTCAGCTAAAAAACGTCAAAGTTTGCCAGTGGCAGTGCGCATCACGCTGCAAAAAAATGACGATAAAGAGTCCATTCTAGAAATTATTGGATTGATTCTGGCACATCAACATTTCACCCTGAATCCTAAACGGATTGATTGAACGCCCATCTTGTAGCATTGATAAATAGACTTAACCCCGCCTCACCTCCGTGAACAACATAAGGAAAATCCCTCATGTATGCCTCCACCACACCCTGGTTTGCTTTATTGTTTTTTCTACCGATGTTCTCCGCTACTGTTGCCCAAGAAGTAGAAGTCAAGATCGACAAAACACTCGCGTCTATTACTGTGCAACACCAAGGTAAAGCGATCACTATCGGACGCGCACAGGACACGATGAATCTCGTCAATCCTGATTACTCCCTCACCTCGCGTCCTTGTCCGCCATTTTGCGTACAACCCATGCACCTGGCTCCTGGTGTGGACACCATCGGCGAATTAGAAGTGCTGGATTATCTGCAAAAGAGGCATAAAGGTGATCCTTCAATCTTATTGATTGATTCTCGCACCCCAGATTGGGTTGCTAAAGGCACCATTCCTGGCAGTATCAACATTCCTTGGGATAGCCTCAGCTCCAGCGTGGGAGCCGCCGATCCCATGACCGTCATCGACATTTTGACCGAGCATTTTGGCGTGCAAGAAATAGAAGGCTTATTTGATTTTGCTCAAGCAAAAACGCTGATAATGTTTTGCAATGGCCCTTGGTGCGGACAATCCCCCTTAAATATCAAAACTTTACTCAGATACGGTTATCCGGCTCACAAGCTCAAATGGTATCGCGGCGGTATGCAAATGTGGGAAAACTTAGGATTGACAGTGGTCAGCAGCACAAGCCATAAGGAGGATTAACATGTCCGCCTCTCTTATACAACGCTGTCAACACAAACTTAATTACGCTTTTAATCAACTCCAAGCCCCTGTGTCTTTTCAAGAAATTGAAGCGCTGGCTGACCAGATTGTGCAGATTACCAGTCGCCCTAGTCGGCATTTTCATGACACCGAACACCTGTTAGAAGTCGCCGATACCGATGATGCCATTGAAATTTTAGCGGCCTTGTTTCATGACCTCATTTATGTACAAGTCGATTCAGGCATTGCCCTCAATCAAACCTTCTACATCGCCCCCTTCATTGAAGAACTCAACGGGCAGCAAATTATTATTCGTAACAAGCTGCCAGAAGACCGAGCTTATGAATTGGTCGCTGCCCTGTTTGATATGCACCCTGGACAAGTGTTATCGCCTCTTCAAGGTGAAAATGAATTCTTAAGCGCTTTATTTACCGCCAAAGTGTTGCAAACTTGGTTGCCGCTGAAAGCCTTGGCACAAGTGATTGTGTGTATTGAAGCGACGATTCCTTTTCGTTCCGTTGCCGCTGAAGGCATGACTCCCATGATTGCTTTGCAACAACGCTTGGAGCGGGCTAACCAACGATTTGCACTCGGTTTTTCTGCGCAAGATATTCATGCTTCGATCAAGCGAGCAGTGCGCTTAGGCAACCGCGACATTAAAAATTTCTCCGATCCCAACCCCGTCGCTTTTCTCGATAACACCTGGCACATCCTGCCGGAACTCAATCAAGACCTCAATAAAGGCGACGTGTACACCGTGCGCCAATATCGCCGCACTTTGCAAAAGATGTCAGGATTTTTAAACAGCCTATCCGCTGAGCGCGTGATTGGACGTTTTGCCGATGAACCCAGCGAATCAGGTTATCAAGACTTAGTAGAACGCATTGCTTACAACTTAGAAGTCGCACGCGCTTATTTAGGCATGAAACTCGTGGCCATCACGGTATTAGAAGCACTGGCTTTGCGTCTGCATTCTGATACGCCTGTGAGTTTAATGACGGGAGGGTTGCCCAGTGTGGAGGATAATGTCGGTTTGCATTTGGAAAACTATTTACCACCATTAGAACAAATCTATTGGCCGGGTAATTCTGTAGAAGAACAAGTGCTGCAATTGTTAGAACAAGGGCGTTCTCTTGATTCTCATTACGATACTAAACATTCACCTTTATCCGCCTTTATGCTCAAAAGTATTGGTTTTACAGAAATGCAACGTTTACAAAAACGGGCTTGGCAAATGTTTGCAGAAGAAATCAGCGGCGAAGAATTTTTAAAACATTGTCCCGATGTATTAGTAGAAGCCACCGTCTCAGCTTCCGTGCATTTATTTGAAGCACGTATTCAAGTCTTGCGTGGAACAGAGGCGCAGCATTAAGTCTACTATTGTGTGGCTAACATCAATCAATGCTTTGTGAGAGGTAACGCTGCTCTCAGCGGTGTTATCCCTTAGTGCCACACATCCGTTATTCATACCCCCCTTCTCCCCCGTAATAATCCGGTGCTAGATTTTCAAAGCGTGTGTATTTACCTAAAAAGGCTAATCGTATGGTGCCGATGGGCCCGTTACGTTGTTTGGCAATGATGATTTCCGCGATGCCCTTGTCTTCAGTTTCGTCGTTGTACACCTCATCGCGGTAAATAAACACGATCAAATCCGCATCCTGCTCAAGCCCGCCAGACTCACGTAAATCCGCCATTTTAGGGCGCTTATCAGGGCGTTGTTCAAGACTACGATTAAGCTGTGACAGCGCAATAATCGGCACACTGAGTTCTTTGGCTAAGGCTTTCATTGAACGCGAGATTTCGGCGACTTCGGTGGCGCGGTTATCGCTTTTTCCGGGCACCTGCATGAGTTGTAAATAATCCAGCACGATCAAACCTAATTGCCCATGTTCACGGGCTAAACGACGCGAACGCGCTCGCACTTCCGTGGGGCTGAGCGCGGGTGTGTCGTCGATAAACAAGGGTTTTTCAGCCAACATGCTGATCGCAGAGGTTAAGCGAGGCCAGTCATCATCATCTAATTTTCCGGTGCGCACCTTGGTTTGATCGATGCGCCCTAGCGACGACATCATGCGCAAGGCCAATTGTTCTCCGGGCATTTCCATACTAAACACGGCGACGGGAAGTTCTGAGTTGATCGCTACATGTTCGGCGATGTTCATCGCATAAGTGGTTTTTCCCATAGAGGGTCGTCCAGCCACAATGACTAAATCAGCCGCTTGAAGTCCTGCGGTGTGCTCATCGAAATCAGCAAAACCTGTGGAGACCCCTGTAATCGCATTGTCGCGGTGAAACAAGTCTTCGATTTTGTCTACGGCTCCTGCCAGCAGTTGTTTGATGGCGGTGAAACCGCCTTCGCGTGCGCCTTGTTCGGCGATGGCAAATACTTCTTGTTCAGCAATATCGAGTAATTCTGCGGTGCTGCGCCCTTCTGTTTCAAACGCGCTGTTGGCGATGTCAGTACCGACGCGCACCAATTGACGTAGCACTGAGCGCTCGCGCACGATGTCAGCATAGGCTTTGATGTTGGCAGCACTGGGTGTGTTTTTCGCCAAGGTGCCGAGATAGGCTAAACCGCCGACTAAATCTAATTTGGCTTGTTGTTCCAACCATTCAGACAAGGTGATCACGTCACACGGTTGATTTTCGTCAAGTAAGTTACGAATCGACGTAAAAATGAGTTGGTGATCGCGGCGATAGAAGTCAGTTTCAGAAATGCGGTCAGCAATTTTTAACCAGGCATCATTATCTAGCATGAGACCGCCGAGTACGGATTGCTCAGCTTCTATGGAATGCGGGGGGACTTTAAGGTTTTCCATTAATTTTTGGGGTTTGGCAAAGGCGGTATGTGATGCATCGTGCTATTTACACCAACACAAAATGCGATTATTAGCGGGCATGGCGACATCATGCAGCAAAGACAGGCCAGCGGTATTGGCTAGAGCGTCTAAATCTTGAAAATTACGGATGCCGCTGTCGGGGTCACGCTGCTTAAGCCAGACATCAAAACTCGCATTGCTGTCGCTGGTGTAGGCGTGGTGATCATTGAAAGGGCCATAGAGTGCAAATAAGCCCTGCGGCGGTAGTAACTGACCGATGCCAGCAAACAAAGCCTGAACATCAGGCCAGTGCATAATGTGTGTGGTGTTGGCTGAAAATACCGCGTCTACGTATAAATCATCAGGCCAAGGATCGCGCAACACATCCAATCTGAGCGGCGGGCGTGTGTTGGGCAGTGCGGCTTCTTGCAGCCAGAGATGAATGCCTGCATGATTTTCTTCTCGGTCGCTGCAATGCCAGGTTAAATGCGGCATTTTTTCCGCAAAATATACCGCATGTTGTCCCGTGCCGCTCCCCACTTCCAATACAGCGCTGCGGTCTGCAAACCATGCTTGAAGCACATTAAAAATAGGCTCACGGTTTTGTTCGCTGGATTCCGCATAAGGTTTTGATGGCGACATTTAATGAGGCTCCGAATCTATGGTTTTGACTTTTAACAGGCCATCATCGATGCCGATGACGCGCACCCGTGTACCGATGGGACAATCTTGCCCAGTGATTTGCCAATAACTACCTTCTGCCCTGATTTGTCCTTGACCATCAATGATGGATTCTTGCAAGGTAAACACGCGCCCAACAAAGCTTGCCATACGGTGATTGAGCAAAGGTTCATCACTATCAATGACTATCTTTTCTAAGTGTTTGCGGGAAAAAAACAGGCCGATGATAGATAAGCAGGCAAACATAAAAAATTGCCAGGTGAAAGTCAGCTCTGGCATCAACAACACTACCACACCGACAATCACCGAAGAGGTGGCCAAAGACATGAAAAAGATGTCGGGCACTAAAATTTCTAATAAAAATAAGCAGCAGGCAAACATCCACCAATACCAATAAACATCGAGTTGTAACAACATCATGATTGATCGTGATCCTTGTCATTAAAGGCTTCTTGAGTGAGCGTTTTAATACCTTGTAACAAACCTGTCAGGCTGGTGGCTTCAATCGGCAGCATGATGATTTTCTGGTTTTCTGACATGGCAATTTGTTTGATGGCCTCCACATATTTTTCCGCGACAAAATAATTCACCGCTTGTACATCGCCGTTTTTCAAAGCTTCAGATAACCAAGCCGTCGCATTGGCTTCGGCCTTTGCCATCACTTCACGAGAACTGGCTTCTTGCAAAGAGGCTTCGCTGTCGGCTTCGGCCATTAAAATGGTGGCTTTTTTCTGTCCTAGCGCACGCAATACAGCGGCATGTCGCTCACCTTCTGCCCGCATGATAGCGGCCTCTCGTTGGCCTTCAGCCTCAAAAATCACCGCCCGTTTTTCACGCTCAGCGCTAAGTTGTCGTGTCATGGCTTCCACCAAAGAAGCCGGCGGTTCAATATCACGCACTTTAACCCGTAACACTTTCACGCCCCATTGTCGGGTGGCTTCATTAATTGCGCTAAAAATGGCGCTGGTAATTTCCTCACGTTTAGACACCAAATCATCCAAAGCCATTGAGCCCACGGCGGATCGAATGTGGGTGGTAGCGAGGCTTAGCACAGCTTCTTTGTAATCAATGACTTCATAAGCCGCTTTCGTTGCATTGGTGACTTGAAAAAAGATCACCGCACTAACTTGCACCGTCGCATTGTCATAGGTGATGAGTTCCTGCAACGGCATATCCATGACTTGTTCACGCATATCAATGCGATAACTGACAGCCTGAGCAAAGGGCAAAATAAAACGCGGGCCGGGTTCAAGCGTGCGGGTGTATTTACCAAAGTGTTCTACGGTAAAATTAAACCCTTGCGGTACTCGTTGAAAACCTAAGAACGTCAGAATTAAAAAAGCAAATAACAGCAATCCGACGATAATCGCCGCTGCTAAACTGATTTCCATTTGACTTGACCTCTTAAAGTTGAAAGAATTTGTCATACTCTCATTGATGATATGACACAAAAGTAGCTTTTTAGATGTTCTTTGAAAGATATGTGTGTTGTGAAAACAAGTGTTTTACCTTAAGTTGAAAACTTTTGTCAGAATTCATTTCTTTTGCGTTAAAAACACACCCTTTTGTGATATTAAACACCGTTTGTTCAGGAGCTTTTATGGATATTTTTGCTGGATTAAAACTCTCAGAATTATTAGCGACTATCGTCTATTCCATGCTGGGCTTATTTCTGTTCATTGTTTCTTATGCCATTGTGGATAAGCTCACCCATTTTTCTTTGCACGATGAACTATCAAAAAAACAAAACGTTGCAGTGGCTATTGTGATCGGTTCTATGATTATCGCGCTGTCGATTTTAATTGCTGGCGTGATTAAAAGCTGATGTGACATCCGCATAGATGGATGCTGTATATAAGACTTGTCCAGATTTAAAACCCTGACGACAAAGCAGTGGATATTGGCAGATTTTCCCGTTCATTACCGTTAAATAGCATCACTATTGGTCTCAAATGAACGTAAAAGCCAGCCCATCCCCAAATGTCAACAGAGCCTAAGTCTGGACAAGTTTTTTTAAACACCAAAACCATTAGACTTGTCCGGGCTTAAAACACCGACTGCAAAACAGCGGATATTGGCGGTTTTTCCCGTTCCTTTTCGTTAAATAGAATAACTATTCGCCTCAAATGAACGAAAAAAACCGCTCAATCCCGCTGCTTTTCGCTACGGCGTTTAAACCCGAGCAAGTCTATTATAAATCTGTAAACCTTAGAATAATCGCGCCGCGATTATAAACTCACCTCGGTAGGAGAACACATGAAAAAACGTATTTATGCCAGTTTAGCCGTTATCACCGCGCTGTTAGGGGCTTGTTCGGATGATGATACAACATCTTATAGCACGAATATTTTTGCTACAGGTGCTGACTTAAACACCGGCTCTTCCGTACATTTTGCGCCTAATGGAGACATGTTGGTGATAGATACCGCCGCCAAAAAAATCCACACAATGAACCCAGACACCGGAGAAATACTCAGCACCTTTACCGATCATATTGACGGCCCTGCGGATATCGATTTTTCTGCCGATGGCACTATGTACTGGACAAATGCCTTTGCTAAACAAGCCTATAAAAAGTCTCCAGACGGTACGGTGAGCTTTTTAGGTGATTTAGAAACAGTGACGGACGGCATTGCTGTCAACGCCGAAGGTCGGGTGTTTGCTTCTAGTTTTGAAGTCGGAGGGCGTAGCGCTTTATGGGAAATTGATTCCCAAGGCGTTGAACCTGCACGTTTAGTGGGGGAAGATAAATTGGGCGGGCTAGATGCTTATGATTTTGGTCCCGATGGTTATTTGTACGCTCCCGATTTTCTGGGCGGTAGTGGGCAGGTGTTTAAGATCGATGTTGAAAGCGGTGCGTATGAAATCGTTGCTGACGGTTTCTGTCAACCTATTGCGACTAAGTTCAACGCATTAGGCGAACTACATGTATTAGATTACTTATGCCCTAGAATGTTTAAAGTAGACATTAATACGGGTGAAAAAACTTTAATCGCCAACGTAGACGGAGGCCCTGATAACTTTGATTTTAGCCCTCAAGGCGATATGTATATTGCTTTTGTAGCCGATGCTTATATTGGCAAATTGTTACCAGACGGCAGCATGAAAAAAATTACCACTCCAGGATTATCCAGTCCAGGTAGCATTAGCATCCGCTCAGATGGATCATTATTTGTCTCTGATGGTTTTGCCATGCGTCGTTATGACACCCTCACAGGCACCTTACAACAATCCTTTTACACCGACACGGGGATGATTCCACCTTTTACCATGGCGGATGATGGACAAAATTTGATTTTGACCTGTCACTTATTTAATACCGTACAAGTATGGGACCCCGTAGACAATAAAGCAGTGAACACTTATGCAGGCTTCCAAAGCCCCACCAATGCTATTAGCTTTTTAGGCGAAGTGATTGTTGCCGAAGCAGGTAGCGGTAAAGTCATCAAATTGGCTGATAAAACTGCACTCATTGAAGGATTGACGATGCCTGCGGGTTTGGTGGCTCAAGGAGATAACCTCTACGTCAGTGACAGAGCCACAGGCATTGTCTGGAAAGCCGTAGAATCAGGTTTAGTGCTGAGTTCTCCTGTTGCCGTGGCAAAAAATCTCTCTTTGCCTGAAGGCATCGCTATTGATCAAGACGGCAAATTATTGGTAATGGAAACAGGTGCGCAGCGTTTAGTGCGAATCGACCTCACTTCTAACATCACCGAAGTGGTAGCAGATAATCTGGATGTAGGTTTAGAAGCGCCGACGGGTGTGACTCCCACAGGCTTTGCTTTAGCGGGTGTCACGGTCTCTGATACAGGGGTGATTTATGCGACAGGTGAGAAAGGCAACGTGATTTATCAGATAGAGAAAAACTAGCGGAAGTATCGGGTTAGCTCTCATCCCTTAACGGCTTTAAACCTGTTTGAGATGAGTGGCTATAAAAACACCGCACTGCTGAAAACACACTTCAGCAGTGCGGATACAGACTCTAAAATTTGTAACGAAACTCAGCAAAATAAAACTGCCCAGCCCCCGGTAAATCATTCGCTAGATTGACCCCAGGTCTCGATGAGGGATAACGGACATCATCATTAAATAGATTACGTACACCCACCGCGAAGTTTGTTTTGCCCGCCCGTGCGTCTTTGTGGCGCAGAATTAAATCCACCGTTGTGTAACCACTGAGCTTAGAACGCTGATCATTGACCGCTCGGTGCCAGCCATTGTTCCAGTTAATCTGCGTGTCAATATACCATTTAGAACCTAACAGATAATCGCCGCGCATATAAGTAGTTGACCATAAGTGTTTTAAAATTTTCTCACATAAGTTTACATGCAAGCTGCTGTTTTTAAAGTGTGTAGTTTCAAAATTCAAATGTTAAAATATATGTGATTAACTACTTAAGCCATCTGTTCAAACCCATTAGGTAGTTAAGCATATATATCTTAACATTCAAATTAAAGAGGAAAAGTGGTTATGTTATTTGCAAACCCTTTAACAGAATTAGAATACATAACCTTAGATCAAATATATAAAAAACATCCTGTTTTTTCAGTAAGAAAAAGAGCTCATTTTATTCAATGAAGTGCCGAAGGCTATGCCATTAAAGACATTGCGGATTTTCATGATGTCTGTAGACAATCAGTATCGACAGGCATAAAAAATTGGGAACGTATAGGTGTGGCTGCCATTTTTGAAACTAAACGTTCTGGAAGGAAGAAAAAGATCACAAAAGAACAGGAAGAAATATTAATTGATAAGGTGGTTAATGAATCACCAAGGTC
>JADGEH010000137.1 GCA_016744475.1 Thiotrichales bacterium
ACGAAGATGGGGAATCGAAGCGAAAATTCGCCATTTTGAGGCAGGTTTTTCGGTTTTTTAAGGCGAATAGCGGGCTATTTAACGAAAAAAAGCGGAAAAACTGACCAAAAGGGCGGGTTTGCAGCCGATTATCCCGTTTTCGTATAGGCTCTAAAGCACTGATGTTACGCATACTGTGCTTTTGTACGCAAGTCGCATTCACTCTCGCTTTGAAGCTGATGTTATAAAAAGCCTTAATGCCCTTATCTATATAAGATTTAATGCTTTGATATTGAGCCACAAGCACAGGCTGCATTTTGTTTTGATGGTGGTATGATGCGTTTTTTGACCGAACTCACCCTACTGGGATAAAAACATGTGGAACGCACTCTGGAAATTCCTGCACAAACTGGCTTCGCCTAAGTATTTTTACAACATCTCCGCCAAATTGATTCCTTGGTTTTCTTGGACGGCCTTATTTCTCATCCTCGCTGCAGTCTATTTTGGTTTAGTTAAAGCCCCGCCTGATTATCAACAAGGCGAGAGCTATCGCATTATTTATGTGCATGTGCCTGCGGCTTGGATGTCCATGTTTATTTACATGGTGATGGCGATAACAGGCGCGATTGGCTTGATTTGGAAAATGAAATTAGCCGATGTGATGGCAGCGAGTTCGGCACCGATTGGCGCGTCTTTTACCTTTTTGGCTTTGGTCACGGGTTCGCTGTGGGGCAAGCCGATGTGGGGGACTTGGTGGGTGTGGGATGCCCGTTTAACCGCTGAACTGATTTTGCTGTTTTTATACTTTGGCGTGATGGCCTTAAATGCAGCGATTGAAGATAAGCGCAATGCAGCGCGTGCCAGTGCGGTATTGGCTTTAGTCGGTGTCGTCAATATTCCGATTATTCATTACTCAGTGGAATGGTGGAACACTTTGCATCAAGGGGCGACCATCACTAAATTTGACCGACCTTCAATGGATATGTCTATGTTGCTGCCTTTATTGCTCATGGCCTTTGCTTTCAAATTCTACTATGCCTCCGTGGTGATGAAACGCGCTCGTGTTGAAGTGTTAGAACGTGAGAAGAACAGCACCTGGGTACAAGAAGAGATCATGGGGAAAGCTTAGCTTTAATAGGCTCTTAGCTCTAAAACAAGGATATAAAATGACTGCATACGTCATGATAAGAATTAAAACCGATGATCCCGCATCGTTAAAAAACTACCAAGCCGTAGCCCCTGCTATTGTTGAAAAGTATCAAGGACAGTTTCTCGTCCGAGGGGGGGAAGTCATCACTTTTGAAGGTGCGGAAGAGACTCGAAGAATAGTAATGATAGCTTTTCCTAATTTAGAACAGGCAAAAGCCTTCTATACTTCTGATGAATATACCCAGGCGATTGAATACCGCAAAGATGTAGCAGAATTTGAAATCTGTGCATTAGAAGGCATCGCTTAAACCTTATAGACTTTGTTGATATTTTGACGGAGTACTAGGTGAACATTCGTTAAGAAACTCTGAGGAGTGTGTGACATACCTTTATCCTGTGTTCGTATAGACCCGCTAATGGTATTGACGTACTTAGAGCCTATACGAAAATGGGCTAATCGGCTGCAAACCCGCCTCAAAATGGCGAATTTTCGCTTCGATCCCCCCTCTTCGTATAGGCTCTTAAACTCAACTCGACGCTGTTATTGCCACATCAGCAAAAACGCTCAACATCAACCTTTAAGTTAAAACCATGCAAACGCAATATCTAAAACCTCTGTTCTTTGGCGTGCTGGCTGTTCTCGCACTGACTTACGCCGTTTTAATGTTCCAAGGCGTGCAAGATTATGCCGAACAAGCCTTTACGCCTGAGCAAATGCTCAAAGGCCAAGTACCTGCACATATTCCCGTGTGGATTGAAGGCACCTTAGAACATCTGCAAACCGAGCAAGGCGAGCAAAAACATACGTATTTTCAAGTGGCTCAAGCGGCAAACAGTATCTTTGTGCTATCTCCGCAAGCGCTGTCCGGTGATGTCAGTAATGGGCAATCCATCGCTGTGCTGGGACGTAAACCGCATAATTGCCTGCCAAATACGCCAGATTGTCGTATGGAATTACGTGCGGTCTTACCTGCGGGCAGTATCATGAAGTACCTATCCATGGGCGGTTACGGCTTTTTCGTCTGGATTTCTTATATCTTAGCCAGCATCATTTTGTTGGTGAACTTTATGCAACCTAAATGGCGTGAACGCGAGATCAAAAATGGCCTATCACGCAAACAACGCAGGAGACAAACATGACCCCTAAACGTAAAAAACGCCTCGCCTTAGTCGGAGTATTGGTGCTGGGCGTAAGCGCCAGCGTGGCACTGGCTTTGATGGCGTTTAATGAAAATCTACAATTGTTTTACAGCCCCAAACAAATCACGGCGGGTGAAGCCCCGGCGGGCAAAGTGATTCGTGTCGGCGGCTTGGTGCTTAATGGCAGCGTGCAGCGTAAACCGGGCGATATTAAAGTGAGTTTTGATGTGACCGATACCGCCGATAATCTCACTATCGAATATACTGGGATTTTGCCCGACTTATTCCGCGAAGGTCAGGGCATTGTAGCGATTGGAAAATTACAAGATGACGGGATATTTCAAGCCTCTGAAGTATTGGCTAAACATGATGAAAACTACATGCCGCCTGAAGTCTCCGATGCTTTGCAAACAGCGCATGAAGAAGGGGTGAATCAGCCCAAACAGAATTGAGCGGCTACACAAGGTACAGACTTTTTTATTCCTAAAAGCGCCCGTTTTGCCAGAACGGGCGTTTTTTTATGCTTGAAAAACTGGGGAAGTCAGGTTAATGATGAAGCAGGTAGCCAAGCCTTAGCCGAGGCCATGAAAGCATACCCATCGGCTTTGATGGTAATGGAAGCCACGGGCGGCTTGGAACGTCTATCTGCTTGTGCTTTAGAGCCTATACGAGGATGGGGAATCGAAGCGAAAATTCGCTATTTTGAGGCAGGTTTTTCAGTTTTTTAAGGCGAATAGCGGGCGTGTGTTGATAAAAAGCGGAAAACCTGACCAAAAGGGCGGATTTGCAGCCGATGATCCCATTTTCATATAGGCTCTTAAAGTGATTGAGCTTTTAAAGCACCGTTACTCCGTGGTGAGAAACCTCATCCAAAGAATGAGATGTAACAAAGCACTAGTGCTTCGTCAAGCCTACTTTTTAGGGTTGCATTTTTTACCACGGAGACACGGAGAAGGCACAGAGCGCACGGAGAAAGACTTTTAATTTAACTCACCTCTGTGTCCTCCGTGTCACCTCCGCGCCTCCGTGGTGAAATTTGATAACCTAATTCTTAGAATTGACAAAGCACTAGGCTTAATCAAACGTCAAAATATCGGCTAATGTCTGGCTTTCTTGATCGGCATAATGGTGGATGGCGTGACTGAAATATAAACCGGGTAAAGCCGTCAACAAACCGCCCATGGTAGTCAACAAGGCTTGAGAAATGCCCGCCGCTAAGCTGCGCGGTTCAGCGCCAAAATAACTCAGCATATCAAACACATTGATCATTCCGCTGACGGTGCCTAATAAACCTAAAAACAACAATATCTGCGGCAACACTTGCAGGATGCACACATATTGATGTAGTTGTTCACGAGCTTCGCCCAGTAAACCCGCACGAATGCGATGCGCAGCCCAAGAAGTATGTTCAGTGCGGCTGAACCAAGTGTGCTGGAGATGTTGGCGCAAGCGGGGATATTGCCAGAAGAAAAAATAATAGCGCTCACAAATCATGAACCACAGCAGGCAAGACACTGCTACGATGCTCCATAACACCTGCCCGCCTTGATCTAAAAAATGATCTAATTGCCACAAGGATGACAGCAGTGCGCCCCCGATATTTTCCATATTCATCTTGAATGTCTCTTCATTCTTGGACAGAACCTAGATACACGCGAAGCCTTTGCGCCCGCTCAGTGAGCCGCATTCAAGGCATCTAATTCAGCTTGGCTAAAACCTGCGGCTAATCGTGCTTCGACATGAAACGGTGGGCGTAATTCGCCTTGTAAATATTCGTCAATCAAGCGCTTGAACGTGGCTTCAGGATTCACGGCTTGTTGTTCACAGGCGTAGCGAAACCAGCGAGAACCGGCGGCAACATGACCGATTTCTTCACGTAAAATCACTTCTAAAATGTCCACGGCACGGTCATCTCCCGCAGCTTTTAACTTTTTCATCATGCCCGGTGTCACATCTAAACCGCGTGCTTCTAACACACGCGGCACTAAAGCCATGCGCACCAACACGTCAAAATCGGTCTTGACCGCCATGTCCCACAAACCGTTATGCGCGGGAAAATCTCCATAGTCATAGCCTAAGTCATTTAAATGCTGGCGCAATAATTGAAAATGCTGGGCTTCTTCTGCTGCAATCTGTATCCAATCATCATAATAAGCCGTGGGCATCTGGCGAAAACGATACACTGCGTCCAAGCCTAGATGAATCGCGTTAAATTCAATATGCGTCACCGCATGTAGCAAAGCGGCATGGCCTTCGGGATTCGATAAACGACGGCGCGGTAAATCACGCGGAGCCACCAACAGCGGACGCGGCGGACGACCCGGATGCAGAATTTTTTGCACCGGGGCTTCGTTATCTTCTTGTAATGTTAAGCGGCGTTGCACCCATTGCTGCGCCAAATCTTGAGTAGCTTGTAACTTTTCCGCCGTGTCAGTCATCATAAGACACTGATAGGCGGTGCCGAAAAGACTCATGTTATACTCCCGTCACTGTTCAACTGCGCCGAAAAACGCAGTTTTGTGCGTGAAACCGCAAATATTTCATTGACTTAGATAAAGTCTAGCATCAGCCTTCAATATTCAGGGTACTTAGAACACCTGTTTTTCAATACCAAAAAATACTTCAACAACCATTACTTGAGCTATTTTTGAGTGTGAAATACGGGTTTAAGCCTGAAAAGTATAACCAATATTCCTTTCTATGAATGAATCAGCTTCCACAAAAAAATCGTCTCTGCGCCTTTGGGTAGCATTGGTTTTGTTCTGTGCTCTGTTAGGCGGATTAACTGGGTTAGCTTATGAACAGCACAAACCGCCGCCCCACTCTGGGCCGTGGGCTGAACCTGAAGTGACCAAACACACAGTCGATGAGTTAGCCGTCACCGATATTAGTGATTTAGATGCTTTAACTCTCAACGGCAAACTACGTATTCTGACCCAACATATCGACGACATCTACTTACCACGTCACGGCTATCCCCCCAACTTAGAACGACGGTTAGCGATTGAACTTGCTGAGCAATTAAACTTAGAACCTGTGTTTTTGCACGTTGAACATTTCAGCGAAATTTTCAGTGACTTAAATAGGGGGTATGGTGACGTGGCGGTGGCGAATCTAACCATCACAGAAAATCGCAAAGAACACGTTGCTTTTACGGTACCTGTTAATTACAGCTACGAAAAAATCATTACCCGTGTGGATGATCAAAGCTTAAAGACTTTAGCTGATTTGAACGGGCGCACCTTGTATGTTCCCACCGGTACATCTTTTTGGGAAACCGCTCAAGCCTTGCAAGTAGAACACCCTGGCTTAAAACTAAAATTATTACCAGGCAATGCCACCATTGATCAAAATCTAGATCGTCTCGCACGCAAAGAATTTGATCTATTGATCGGAGATCATAGCGTATTAGATGTCATTCGCTCTTATCGCAGCGATTTTCATACGCCATTGGTGGTCAGCCAGGAAAAATATCAAGCTTGGGCGGTGCGTAAAAACAATCCGCAATTATTAGCTGAATTAAATCGCTTTATTACTGAGCAGGAACTGCTTAAACGCCAAGAAACGGTTTATTTTGATGATTTACCCGGTTTGAAAGAACGCAAAACCTTGCGTTTATTAACTCGTAATAATGCCGCTTGTTATTTCTCTCTGCGCGGTGCCTTATTAGGCTTTGAATATGAAATTGTGAATCATTTTGCAGAACAACAAGGTTTACAGTTAGAAATCATAGTCGCCCCCACGCATGAAGAATTAGTCAAACTTTTAGTAGAAGGGAAAGGCGATATTGTTGCGGCTTTCTTAACTCCTACAGAAGAACGTCGAGAACAAGGACTGGCCTTTTCTCGGCCTTATCATTTTGCTGAAGAAAAGCTGGTGATGCGAGCCGATGATAGCATCGAAAGCCGTGCAGACTTACACCAACGCACCCTCGTTGCTCGCCCCACTAGCGCTTACTGGCGCACTTTAGAACGCTTGCAAACTGAGCTAAAACAAGATGGCATTATTGTTCATTTGAAGGCGGTGTCAGAAGATACAGAAACGGAAGAGATTATTAACCGTGTAGCGGATGGAGAATATGATTTAACCATTGCGGATAGCCATATTTTAAATATTGAACTGGCTTGGCGTGATGACATTAAAGCGGGTTTTACATTAAAAGAACCTCAGCCTCAAGCTTGGGCAGTACATCAAGAAGCACCAGAACTGTTAAAAGCCTTGAATGATTTTCATAAGAAAGAATACCGGGGCTTGGTTTATAATATGATTTATCAACGTTACTTTAAAGATGCGCGTAAAATTCAATCCTATCAAGCTGAGCGCATTAATGGAGAAATAAACGAGTATTCTGCTTATGATGATTGGGTGAAAAAATACGCAGAACAATACCAATTTGATTGGCATTTAATCATGGCGCAAATGTATCAAGAAAGCCGCTTTGATCCTCAAGCGACCTCTTGGGCTGGTGCACAGGGTTTAATGCAAATTATGCCGCGCACGGCAAAACAATTCAAAGTAGAAGACCCCAAAGACCCAGAACAAAGCATTCGCGGCGGCGTTAAATATTTAGATTGGGTGCGAGCACGTTTTGAAGACGGCATTCCGGTCAAAGATCGTTTATGGTTTGCCTTAGCAGGCTACAATGCGGGCTGGGGACATGTACAAGATGCACGGCGATTGGCAGAACAATTAAGCCTCAATCCAAATCGCTGGTTTAATAATGTAGAAAAAGCCATGCTGTTATTATCGAAGAAAAAATATGCCGCCAAAGCCCGCCACGGCTATGTACGCGGACGCGAACCTGTACAATATGTCCATCAAATTCGCGCCCGTTATCGCGCTTATTTGCTAAAAGAAGAAGCACAAGAGAATACTGCTGAAGACTTGGCTCGCATAAAACCTGAGTAACGGATATTGCGCCGTAATTTTTAATCGCTCAATTTAAGGAATGAGAACTTAATCACTATCACTTTTAGCCTGTCTTTTGCGCACTGGATGGCGTTGTCGCTTTGGTGACATAGAACGACTATGCGCCCGTCGCTCCGCCTTATCCAATACACAAAATCCTATGCTAAATTGAGACAGTGATTAAAACCTCCTTCCTAAGGAATGGAACCCTAATATGTCAGGTAACACCTTTGGTAAATTATTTGCTGTCACGGGTTTTGGTGAAAGCCACGGCCCTGCCATCGGTTGCATTGTCGATGGTTGTCCTCCGGGATTAGCTTTGACTGAAGCGGATTTGCAACATGATCTGGATCGACGCAAACCGGGACAATCTCGCCATACCACGCAACGCCGCGAAGCCGATCAGGTCAAAATTCTTTCTGGGGTGTTTGAAGGCAAAACCACGGGCACGCCGATTGGACTGCTGATTGAAAATACGGATCAACGTTCAAAAGATTATTCCAAAATCCTCGATAGCTTTCGTCCTGGTCATGCCGATTACACTTACCAACAAAAATACGGTGTCCGTGATTATCGCGGCGGCGGACGATCTTCTGCCCGCGAAACCGCGATGCGGGTGGCGGCTGCCGGCATTGCCAAAAAATACTTGCAGACACATTGTGGGATTAGCATTCATGCTTATTTGTCGCAATTAGGCCCGATTAAAACCGACGATCACACCTTGGATTGGGCGCAAGTAGAAGACAACGCCTTTTTTTGTCCTGATGCGTCAAAGGTGGCAGAATTAGAGGCTTACATGGATGACTTGCGCAAATCAGGGGATTCCATCGGAGCTAAAGTGACAGTGGTAGCACAGGGCTTGTTTCCGGGTCTTGGCGAACCCATTTTTGATCGTCTGGATGCTGATATTGCTCATGCCTTAATGAGCATTAATGCCGTCAAAGGCGTAGAAGTCGGTGATGGCTTTGATTGTGTGACACAAAAAGGCACACAACACCGCGATGAACTCACCCCCGACGGTTTTCTCAGTAATCATGCGGGCGGCGTGTTAGGCGGCATTTCCAGTGGGCAAGACATTATTGCTCACCTGGCCTTAAAACCCACGTCGAGTCTTCGTTTGCCAGGACGTAGCATCAATCTACAAGGTGAACCCGTGGAAGTCGTGACCGAAGGCCGCCACGATCCTTGCGTGGGCATTCGCGCCGTGCCTATCGCTGAAGCCATGTTAGCTTTAGTCTTGATGGATCACGTCTTACGCCAGCGAGCGCAGAATCCAACAGTCAGCAGCAGCACCCCGATTATTCCGGGTTCAAACCGTCTTTAGAGCCTATATGAAGATGGGGAATCGAAGTGAAAATGCGCCATTTTGAGGCAGGTTTTTCGGTTTTTAAGGCGAATAGCACGCTATTTAACGAAAAAAAGCGGAAAACCTGGCCAAAAGGGCGGGTTTGCAGCCGATTATCCCGTTTTCGTATAAGCTCTTAAACCCCCCTTTATTAACGCAGCCTAAACGAGGTCAAACTCATGAGCGATATTGAAACACAAGTGCTGGATATTCTTAAAGAATTTGGAGGAGAGTCCTCAATGTTTCTGATCACCAATCCAGACAGCCCTTGGGGCAAACTCGGTGATGAAGGCGCATTAAAAGCCGCTGTAGAATCCTTAGTGTCGCAAGGTGCGGTTGAACATGATGCGGGCAGCGACGTGGTTAAAGTTAAGTAAACCAACAACGATACCTTATGGATTTATTTTCTCGTGTCAGCGTTCTCGCTGCATGAGTTTTTTTTTGCGCTCTACACCTTCTCAGCAGAGCGCTGAGCGCTTCTAATCAATGCGTTGCACGGGGAAAAATGAGGACACCGACTCATGTATAAATATTCACGCCTTATGGCACTGTGCTGTGCCCTGTTGATAACCGCATGGCTCACACCTGCCGCTGTGGCTGCCGATACTTCCACACCGCCCTTAGACCCACTGTCTTCCAGCTTCCACCTCTTTCAACAAGCCGAAGCGCTACGCCAACAAGCCCACCAAGCGATTTTAGGACAAGAACAACAACGCAGTGAAATTCAACATTTTTTGCAACGCTTGCAAGCCCCTTTGCCGGATAATGCCGTGGTGCAAGCGCAGCAACAAATCGAATATTACGAACAATTGTTAGTTTCCACCCAGCGCAAACTCAAGCTAGAGCAACAATGGTTAGAACTCATCAAAAACCCGACTCCTCAAGCCCGCACTCAAAAAGCCCAAGACCTACATCAAGCCCTCCAGCAATTACAAATAGACATAGCCAAACAACGCGAACCGCATAACCGCCAATTACGCCAACTGTATCAAGAACATCTATCCGAAGGACAAGACTTAGCCCAAGCGCTACGCCCCTTCGCCATTGAGCAACCCAGCGGCATTTACCAAGATTTGCAGCTTGCCCCCTTAAGCGCCAACATCCTCAATGCATTTATTGCTATGGAATGGAAAGACAAACAAGGTCAAAAGCAAGCCTGGGCACATTTACGCATACGCACCCCGCCTAAATCTCCCTCATCAGCCCGTCGCTTACAAGAACGTTACGTCATCAACAACGCCAGTGCTAAAGGCGTATGGTTATGGTTGGGATCGTTTTACACCTACTTTGAACTCAGCCATCCCGCTTGGCAGCAAGAAGCGCAAGTCCTAGAAGCCTTGCCACTGTTTCTAAAGCTCGATGAGTTAGCCGCCGTATCATTAAAAACCCCTTAATGGAGCTATAAACATTTATGAAAATCACCATCTTTGGTTCCGGTTACGTCGGTCTAGTGACTGGAGCCTGTCTAGCCGAAGTCGGTAACGAAGTCCTTTGCGTAGACATTGATCAAGGCAAAATCGACCTGCTCAACAAAGGTCAAATACCGATTTATGAGCCAGGGCTGGATGCCATGATTCAGCGCAACGTAGAAAAAAACCAACTATCTTTTACCACTGACATTCCACAAGCGGTCAATCATGGTTTATTTCAATTCATTGCCGTCGGCACCCCGCCAGACGAAGACGGCTCAGCCGATTTGCAATACGTACTCGCCGTAGCTAAAAGCATTGGCGAGCACATGAGCGAATACAAAATCATTGTGGACAAATCGACCGTCCCCGTGGGCACTGCCGACAAAGTACGCAACATGGTAGAAACCACGCTGGCAACCCGTCAGGCCGAGCTTGAATTCGATGTCGTCTCCAACCCAGAATTTCTCAAAGAAGGGGCCGCCCTCGAAGACTTCATGAAGCCCGACCGCATTGTTGTCGGTACCGACAACCCACGCACTCACGAATTAATCAAAGTGCTCTATGCCCCGTTTAACCGTAATCATGAACGTCTGATGCCGATGGACATCCGCTCGGCTGAATTCACCAAATATGCCGCCAACGCCATGTTAGCGACTAAAATCAGCTTCATGAATGAAATGGCTAATGTGGCAGAAACAGTCGGAGCCGACATCGAACAGGTGCGCAAAGGCTTAGGCTCCGATCCACGCATTGGCTATCACTTCATCTATCCTGGCTCAGGCTATGGCGGCTCGTGCTTTCCCAAAGACGTGCAAGCCCTAGAGCGCAGTGCGCGTGATCACGGTTACACCGCCCGTTTACTACAAGCCGTAGAAGCCGTGAACCAAGACCAAAAGCAAGTGCTGTATAAAAAGATTCAATATCATTTCAAAGGCGATTTACAAGGCAAAACCTTCGCCTTGTGGGGACTGGCGTTCAAACCCAAAACCGACGACATGCGCGAAGCCCCCAGCCGAGCACTGATGGAAGCGCTATGGGCGGCAGGTGCCAAAGTGCAAGCCTACGACCCCGAAGCGATGGAAGAAGCCCGCCGCATTTATGGCGAACGCGAAGACCTATGTCTATGCGACAGCACCCACAACACCTTACAAAATGCAGATGCTTTGATTGTGCAAACCGAGTGGAAAATCTTCTGGAGTCCTGATTTTAATGCCATCAAAAACACCTTAAAAAGCCCCGTGATTTTTGATGGGCGCAATATTTTTGAACCCAGCCTGCTAGAGCACCTAGGCTTCACCTATTACGGCATTGGGCGTGGTCATCCTGCAAACGACTAAATCCGTTTTGACATGAGCCGCCTTCAAGCGGCTGCTGGCTTGCGGGTCGAGATTTATGGTCTCGCCCCGAATGTTTGGCAAACCTTCCTCGTTCCTACGCTCAGCATCACTGCCATTCAGTGAGAATTTTTAGCCCCAACGGGGCAGCATCCCTATAGCCCAGGGCAACGCCCTAGGTTCGGTCGATGATACCCATTCAGCCCTGAAAGGGCGCAATAAAAGGCGGCTTTCCTCGTTTCTACGCCCAGCGTGGGAATGCGGTGTATGCCGCTCCTGCGGCACGGGACACAGAGCATCTCTGTCGGCATTCCCACGGTTTGAGGCTGTAAAAGAACTCCCTCCAAGTTATCCTATACACTCATCATAATATTTTGCAAAAGGTAAACAAAGCCGATGTCCTCACGCC
>JADGEH010000138.1:0-5541 GCA_016744475.1 Thiotrichales bacterium
ATGCTAGAACGCATGGCGGAGTTATTTAAAGAAATTACGCCTGAGCATGATTTATACGGCATTGCCCTTACATTACCTGAAGCTGCTATTGCGGCTTCGGGCGTTATTGTTTGCAATGCTGATGCTATTACAAGCAGTCTATACAAGATTTGGATTGATGCCCGAAAAGTTGCAGTTACTATTAAAAAAGATGACAGCAAAGCCATAATAGCATCCAAGATTATGCAGGCGATCAATGACGATTGGCTACTACCCGTTACTGCCAGTATTGATGAGGCTGCACCTAATATCGTAAAACTGGATGCAAAAACTGCAGGACTAATTGGTAACAATATTTCAATTTTTGATAACTTGTACGGTCACAAAAATACTATTGATAGTACCATTGTAGGCATGTCTCAAGGTGCAGGTGAACCTGACTTGCAAGAGCTTATTGATGCCATGTCGCAAACACAATATCACTATATTGTTAACCCTTTTACTGATCTTGAAAATCTGGATAAGCTGGAAGTGGAAATGGATGCGCGCTGGGGACCAATGCGTCAAATTGATGGGCGAGTCTTTATGGCTAAAAGTGGTACTTATGACCAGACTCGCACTTTTGGTGAATCGCAGAACTGCCCACATTTTACTTGCGTGTCCACTTTTGATAGCCCTAATCCACCATGGTGGGTTGCAACGCTTAATGCAGCCGTTGCTACTAAACGACTTGCTATCGACCCTGCACGTCCTTTGCAATATCTTGAGTTGCCGGGAATGATTGCACCCAGTTTCCATGCAAGCCGTCCTGAGCGCAATCAACTGTTATTTGCAGGCATTGCAACGCTTAAAATTGAGCACGATGGCACGGTGCAGTTAGAGCGGCAGATCACCATGTATCAGCGCAATGAGCAGGGCTTTACCGATGATGCTTATCTGGATATTCAGGTGCCCGAAACGCTCAGTATGATTCGACAGCTACAGCGTTACACGATTATGAGCAAATATCCTCGTTGGAAGCTGGCAAAAAAAGCAGATGAATACGGGGCAGGGCAGAAAATCGTCACACCCGCCATGATCAAAGGGGATCTTATTACGTTGTATCGACACGAATTTATGCATAATCGAGGCTGGGTGCAGGATCTTGAACATTACAAAGATACTCTGTTAGTTGAGATACATCACAATGACCCTGATCGCGTTGATTTTAGAGATCAAGCGACGCTGATTGGTCAATTCCGCGTGCTTGCAGGTCAAGCGGCGTTTGCATAAAAAAGGTAAAAAGATATGGCACGTTTAATACAAATTATGTCGGTTACATTGCCCAGCTTTGGGCAATTGCCAATTAAAGATAATGAAAATACGTTTACTCCTTGGGGCAAAGACCGTGAGCATCATGCGGGTCAAAACGCTCTTGACGGTGGATTTACTGAGAAGCAAAACCCCTCAAAGCTGGAGCTAACCCTTAATGATACGGTTGATATTGATTACTATGCCTTGAATATCGTTGAAGATGAAAATATAACGATTGAAGACTCTAAAGGCGGAGTCCATATGATGCCAAGAGCATGGTGCAGTGTACCCTGCAAACCTGAGACGGGTGAGGTCAAAATTGAATTTATGGCCAACACATCCGAACGTATCCAGTAATCCTGTTTACCTAATAGCAATTAATTACCAAAAAGAATTTAAGTATGAATACAGTCGCACACGATGCTGAAGCATCTAAAAATCAAGGACCGACCGATGCACTCAAAGAAAAAGGGTCGATTACACGCCGCTTAAGCAAGCCAATCTCGTCAGGAGATCGCACTATTACTGAAATTACCATCCCGCATCCTGATAACGTTGATAGTGGTCCAGTATTGGAAGCAATGGAAGGAGATCATCCGAGTCGCGTTATTGCTGTGCTTGCAGGGGTTTGTGGTGAACCTTATGCATTGATTCGCAAAGTAAAAATGCCCGATATGATTTTCTTTCGCCCTTATTTAAATCAAATGATGGGAAACGGGCTTTAATTGAGAGTCATATGGCGGATATTGCCGCTGTGTTCCATTGGGATTACTCAACACTAAAAACAATGAGTCTTAATCAACTGTCGCGTTGGCAGAAAAGTGCCATTGCTCGTTACAATCCTTATCACTAACGACCCGTCAAACCACAAGCAAGGGGCAATACATGGACTATCAAGTCACACTTGACCTTATTGATAAGTGGTCGGGTCCTGCCAAGAAAATAACCAACTCTTGGTCGGGCATGCGCTCTCGCATCGGAGAAACAGCTCAATCACTCAAAACATTAAAAAGTCAATTAGCCGATGTAAGCAAGCTATCAGCCCTAAAAAAGAAAAGCGATGAATTAAGGGATGCTTACGGCGAACAAAGAGCTGCGGTTGTCAAGCTTAGAAAAGAAATTAAAGTCACTGAAAATCCTACTAAGCGTCAAACACAAGCCTTTGCTGCAGCCGAAAGAAAACTAGCTAAGCTAGGGGAGCGATACGGTAAAACAAAAGCAGAGGTCAAGGCTTACAGTCAACACTTAAAACGGTCTGGAGTTAACACCAATGACCTCGAAAACGAACAAAAGCGGCTCGGAAAATCTTTTGATCAACTTACCGCAAAAATAAAACTGCAACGCAAAAGCCTGAAAAGCTGGAATGGTACGATTGCAGCGACTAAAAAATTTGGAAATAAAATCGCAACAGGCGTTAAATTTGGTGCAGGTGCAGCCGCAGCAGGCGGTGTAGCTGCCTTTGGTGCATTTAAGGGATTATCAAGCACCGCAGGTGAATTTGAACGCTATCATGCAATCTTGGAAACACTGGAAAAATCCAATGAAAAAGCCAATGAATCGTTTGCATGGATAAAAGATTTTACGGCAAAAACGCCGTACGAATTAAGTAATGTTACCGAGTCTTTTGTAAAGCTGAAGGCATTTGGTATGGATCCTATGAAAGCAGGATTACTAAATACCTTGGGTGATACCGCAGCCGCAATGGGCAAGCCTGTCATTGATGCGGTGGAAGCAATTGCTGATGCCGTTACGGGTGAAAATGAACGCTTAAAAGAATTTGGCATTAAAGCCTCTGCTATCAAAGGTACAAAATACATTGAATACCGTTACACAGATAGTGGCGGTAAAGAGATGATCAAGCGAGTAGATAAAAATAATCGTGCGATGATTCAAAGTACGCTGCAAGCGATCTGGAATGAAAAATACGCAGGCAGTATGGAAAAAATGTCAGGGACTTGGGAGGGGATGCTTTCCAACCTTTCAGACAATTGGACAAATTTCCAATCCATGATTATGGATGCAGGGGCTTTTGATTGGGCTAAAGGGCATCTTAGTGATTTATTATTTGAAATAGAGTACATGTCTCGCGATGGTACTCTACAGGAATGGGCGACCACGATATCCGATAACCTGATTAAATTTGGCGAAAATGCCTTTAGTGCAGGTGAAAAGCTATGGGGAATTGGTGAAAAAATTTACGAAACCTTGGATAAGGTGGCTGAGTTCGTGGGAGGTTGGGATAATCTAATTGCAGGCATTGGGGCATTTTTAGCGATTGGGGCAGTCGCCAGTGTTTTTAGCGTGATTGGCGGAGCCATCTCGCTTTTAATTGCACCCATCGGACTGGCAAGTGCCGCTGTAACGGGTTTAGGTAGATCCTTTAGATCAACGCAAAGTGCCGCAGGCGACTTTCAAGGTGAAATTGATTCTGATAGCGATAATCGACGTACTCAAGCACCCGAAAATTCACCTGCACCGCCCCGCCAAAGAAGACGACGACGGCGGACACATTCTGCATCAAATGATAATGCCAGTAGGCGACAAGGACGGGCAACTCAAGCATGGAACCGTACCATTGCAAGAACGAGAGGGGCTTCACAACAATTAATTAATAGTCAGAGACGGTTATTCCGCCATTTTAATCAAACCAGCGTTGCCATTCAACGACAAGTGGATGTCGCCCGGGGCTGGGGACGTATTATCGCAAGATCCAGATCGGCACGACGGCTTGTCACTAATCAACGTTTAGTGAGTGATAGTTTTAGTCACACTAATCGTCGTGTTCAGCGGCAGGGTGGCTTGCTACGCCAATGGGGTAATTTAATTTCAAAAAATAGAGGGCGTACAAAAAGTTTAGCGACAGAATTAGGTTTAGGGGCACTACAAGGGTTAATAGATACAACACGAGAATTTGATCGTTATCGTGTCACATTGGGGGCGTTAGAACAAGATAATAAAAAAGCCAATGAATCGTTTGCATGGATACGGGATTTTGCTGTCAACGCGCCGTTTGATATTGCTCAAATCAGTGAAGAATTCATTAAATTAAGAGAGGTAGGTTTAGATCCTGTTAAAGACGGTCTACTGCAAAGTTTAGGGGATGCAGCTACCGCTAAAGGAAAGGAAATATCGGAAGCTGTCGATGCAATGACGGCAGCCGTTGAAGGGGATTTTTCAGGTTTAGCTGATTTTGGTGTTACAGGGTCAGCTGTCAAAAATACGCAGTTCATTGAATATAAATATATAGATGTCAATGGCAAAGAAGTCATCAAGCGTATTGATAAAAACAATAAAGCCATTACACAAAGCACCTTACAGGCCATATTCAATGATAAGTATGAAGGTGCTATGCAGCGCATGTCAGGTACATGGACAGGTATGCTGGATAATATGGGTGATTGGTACAAAGAATTTCAGTTTCTTATCTTGGAGTCAGGCGCATTTAGCTGGCTAAATGGCAAGCTGAAGCATCTATTAGATACCGTCAGGTCGATGTCCAAAGATGGCAGCTTGCAAAAATGGGCAGAAGAGACAGCAAAGGGCTTTATTAATTTTGGCGAAAAGGCATGGGGTGCGGGTGAGAAGGTTTATAACGTTGGAGAACGTGTATTTTTAGCGGTTGATTCTGTTGCTAAATTTGTGGGTGGTTGGGATAACTTAATTATTGGTTTAGGTGCATTTGCAATTTTTGGCAGTGTGGCAACCACAGTGGCGGCACTAGGTACGGCATTAACTGCTATGGCAGCAGGAGCTGCCTTAGTTTCTGCCCCCGTTCTATTAGCCGTTGGTGCAGTGACTGCATTGGGTGCAGCATGGTACTGGTGGGATGATTTTGTTGATAGTTTTAAAACAGATTCTCCTGCTATCCATGCATTTCTTGCTGCTGACTTACCTGATGCCATTGATTCATTAAGTGGCTCTGCTGCCAAAGCGGGTGATTTCGGCTCACGTCTACTGGAAACATTAGCAACAGGTAATAACCAGCTACGCAAAGAAGACTTTTATATTCCTGACATTGAACCTCCTTCTTTTAAATTCGGTGAGTCGCTAGGTAATCAATTTAGAGAGTGGATGGATGCTGAAAGCATTTACAAACAAGGTAAGCAGCTTGGACAAAAAATAGGAGAGCTGTGGAATGACTGGGATATTAGTTTGCCCGAACTTCCATCAGTCGATTGGCAATCACTACTGCCTGATTTTACATTCAACTGGAAAGACTTTATTCCTGACTTTAGTTTGCCTGAATTAAATTGGCAGTCAGTGCTGCCT
>JADGEH010000138.1:5641-11674 GCA_016744475.1 Thiotrichales bacterium
GATTGGCAATCACTACTGCCTGATTTTACATTCAACTGGAAAGACTTTATTCCTGACTTTAGTTTGCCTGAATTAAATTGGCAGTCAGTGCTGCCTGATTTTATGCAATCGGACAAACCAGAGGAAACCAAAACGGATACCAATACGGGATTTTTAAGCTCTGCAATTGATCAAATGGGTGATTGGGCAACGGCATCATTGGGTAGCTTTAAAGCTGCTAATGATCAAGCGTTTGATACGACCAAGGTGCTGCAATTCGGTAATGCAGCTACGCAATTGCAGCAAAGCTGGCAAGTACCTTTGACTAATTTTAATCAATCTTTTCCTGAGATGGGCTTTGCGGTTAATACGGCAATGGACACCCTTCCTGTGCAAAGTTTTGCTAATTCAGCCGCCACATTGCAGTCATCGTGGACACCTGTTTTCTCTTTCTTTTCGGCTCATTTGGCTAAATTAAAGGCTGATATGCAGAGTATTATGGAGACCTCCTTGCCTGCTGGGATTGATAATATTCCTAACCGCCAAGCTGCTGCAAAAGCGGCAGGGGCAGCGCGATCTGAGATGCATGTGCGTATTGATTCGGATCGTCCTGTGCGCGTTAAATCCCTTAAATCTAATCGTCCCGACCACAAGATACAGGTCAATACGGGACGCATGATGGTGAATTAGTATGTCATGGCATGATCAGTTGCAGCCTGCCAGCTTTAGGGGTGTCCCCTTTCTTGTGGATGGTGACAGTATGAGTGGTGGGCGGCGTGGTCCGACGCATGAGTACCCCTACAAAGATGAGCCAGATAATGAGGATATGGGCTTAAAAGCGCGACAATATAAGTTTAATGCTTATGTTATTGGCTTTGATTACATGGGTAAGCGTGACGCTTTAATTGCAGCACTTGAAGCTAAGGGAGCTGGGGTTCTAATTCACCCGCAGTACGGTTCTGCTAATGTGCAACTTAAATCGTATAGCGTTAAACATCAAACGGATAAAAGTGGTGAAGCTCTATTTGATTTAAATTTTGCACAAGAAGATGCGGTAACACATCCTAAAACATCCTCAAATACCTTAGCAAAAATTAACACCACGCAAGTTAAATCTAATCAGCAGATTGGCGGTGAATTTGATAATAATATGGCGCAATGGATATAAATATGCACTTAGCATTACTAACACAAATACATGATTTAGCTGCTTTTTTGTCAATCAATATTAATAGCATGTTAAAGAGCGAAACCCCTGAAGCTTTGCGTAATGCTTTATATGCTGCGCTGAACATCGAACAGATTGATAATCCGTGGTCGATCACATATCAAGCCGAACACACAGATGCTTACAAACAAGATATTGAACAACGTTGGCAGTTAAAGCAGCGACAATACACGCAAATTACAGAAATCAACGAGCCCGATGAAACGGGCTTATTTTTATTTACACAAGATATTATTTTGTTGGAAATAATGCGCTTATCTTGCGTGCGACACTATGAAAGCGTAGATCAAGCGAATCAAGTTAAGCAGCAGATTAAAACGCAAGTGCGTGAATCAGAATTACGGTGCTCAGATGCAATGTATGGAATTTGGCGTGATTGGAAAGTATTGCTACGCGAAGCGATTGATCAGCAGGCAGCTTCATTACCCCATATTATGTATATCAAGAGACAGGAATCATTACCTGCACTTTTAGTTAGTTATCAGCTTTACGGATCAATTGATCAAGAGCAGGATTTAATTGATCGCAATCATATTAATCACCCTTCTTTTTGTCCTGCCGACGAATACATAGAAGTGTTAAGTAAAACAAGGGATTAACAATGGCTTTTGTTTTATCAGATGTTATTTTGCAAACGACAGGCGGATCAATGGTTGGCTGGAAATCAATCGAGGTTAATCAGTCGATTGAACAGATGAGTAATAGTTTTAGTTTTCTGTGCTCAGAAGCAGGGATTGCTGCTTTAGCTGCTCATCCTGTTCAGCTAGACACAGCGTGCCGTGTGTTAATTGGTGATACGCCTGTACTAAATGGCTACGTAGAAAATAAAAACCCCAGCATTACGCCTGATCAACATGATATTAATATTGCGGGGCGCGATATTACTTGTGACCTTATTGATAGTTCAGCGATTATGCCCAATCAGGAAATGCACAATGTCACTATTCGTGAGGCTGCGGAAGTATTGTGTCATCCACATAATGTAAAAGTTGATTGCCCTGAACCCGGTGATCCTTTTGAAATTTATGCAGTAAATGACGGTGAAAGTGTTTTTGATTCCATAGAGCAACACGCCCGACAACGTAAACTACTCTGTTATACCTACGGTGACGGCATACTACATATCAAAAAAGCTAAACCGATTGTGATTGATTTTACCATTGAGGAGGGAGTTAATTTTACTGATGGTTCGGCCGTGCATACTAATAATGATCAGTATGGCGAATACCGCGTTAAATCCCAACGCCACAAGGGTGAGACAGATATAAAGGCAGTAACTAAAGGCACGCATAAACGTCTTAATCGCGTACTAATTGTACGCCCTGAAAAACAAGATAATACCGCAGAAAGCGAGGATCGAGGAGATTGGGAAAAGCGCACTCGTCGTGCTAAGGGTAAGCGTGCAAGTGTTACTATGCCGGGCTGGGAATATGCTAAGGGCAAGGTCTGGCGACCGCTTATGCTACCCATGTTGATTAGTCCGCGCTTGGAGTTTAACGAGCCAATGCTCGTGTCATCAGTCAAACTGCATGTTGATGATAGAGGTGGAACACTATCAACATTAGAGTTGGTTAAACCCGAAATGTACGCCTAGGAGATATCAATGAAAGAACGTTGGGATAAAATAAGAAGTAAGGTGGAGATGTTATTGACTGTTTGTAAAATAAAACGAGTCGATGAAAGCCCTGCCTTGCAGCAACTACAATTCACTCAAAAAGACGGCGAACTGCGCTCAAAACGCGAAAATTATCAGCCTTACGGTTTTGCTCATTATCCTCACCCCGAGTCCGAGGGCATTAGTCTGTCGCAAAATGGTGACAGAGAACACATAATTGTTGTCTGTGTCACCGACCGTAATCATCGCTTTAAACTAAAAGAGGAAGGGGAGGTTGCGTTGTATGATGATCAGGGACAGTTTGTTTTTATTCATCGCAATAAAATTGAAATATGGAGCGATAAAGAAGTGCATATACACTCAGGCGGGAACATTAATCTACATGCAGAGGACACAGTGAACATAACGGCTGGCAATCGCATACATTTGCACGCACCTGAGGTGACTACCGATGGCTAAAACATCCTACTCCTGCACTCCTAGTACTACTAAAAGCCGCGATATAATTTTAAGGACAATCGACTGTGTACCTATCCCCAACCCAGATGAGTACCTGAATACCCCTTTGGACACGTATAAAAATGTTGCTGATAATAATCGTGCCGTTATTGATATTAATCAATATATTAGATTAACAGTTGACGATAAGCATCATATTGATATTGTCTCTGACAATCTTATTAATAGCCAAGCACCAATCATAAAAATTACTGCAAAAAAAATAACAATTATTGATGCACCTGAAGTTAAAATAATATCCAGCAGAAAAGTTATTATTGATGCACCTGAAGTTAAATTTTTAGGTGATGTTACAATTAACGGAAATCTCAACACGATAAAAACATCAAAAGCAGGCTGTTTCTCTGGATCTCACTGTGATTAGTTAAACAAAACCCTACTCCGTTTTATGTTAAAACGGAGTGCAATTAAATGCAATATCGCAGTATTTGATTATTCTAATTAAATGCCCGAAAAAATACCGCGCCCCTCATTACCCCAAATCATAGATCGTATTCAATCAGATATTGAATATCATCTCGAAGATGCTAACGCGCGTGCGGAAGAATCATTGCTAAATTGCTTGGCGCAAGCTAATGCGGGTGTTTTTCATGGCCTTTATGGTTATGCAGATTATCTTGCAAAGCAACTCCACCCCTTGACAGCGGATATCAACTGGCTTGAACGCTGGGCAACATCACTGGAAGCTGAACGCTTAGCAGCAACTAAGGCAACGGGTACGCTACTGGTTGCAGGATCAGGGACGGTGCAAGCAGGCACTCAATTGCAGCACATTAATAGCAAGCAACGTTACAAAGTTAGTCAGACTATCACTGATGACCCTACTTTACTTTGCGAAATTATTGCATTAGAAGCAGGAAAAGAGGGTAATATTAAATCAGGTGAAGTGCTTGATTTTATTAGTGCTATCGAAGGTATTGCAACCACAGGAACAATACAGAGCTTAGGTGGGGGCGCAGATCAAGAATCTATCGAAGTTTGGCGCAATCGCGTTGCCAAGAAATTTGCCGAACGATCCAAAATTGGTGATGACGATGACTATGCACAATGGGCTAAAGACAGTCATCCTGCCATTACAGATGCATGGGTATATCAACGAGAATATGGTCTAGGGAGCATAGTTATTCGCTGCATCGCGGGTAATAGTTTAAATATCATCCCTGACAATCAAACACTTGAGACAGCTCAAGCGAATCTGGATAAAAAACGTAATTCGGGTGCAACTGTTTTTTTATTAGCAGCAACACCTAAGATCATCAATATTACTCTCTCTGATATTACCGATATGGGTATTCAGGATGGTATTGAAAAAGAATTAAAGTTATTGTTTCAGCATAAACAACAACAATCTGCATTAATGCGCGAATCTGAAATTGATGCAGCAATACAACGTTATAGTATTGATTACACACTAATATCCCCCGTCGGCGACCAACAATGCAATGATCAAGAAGTTTTTTCTTTAGGTGAAATTGTATGGCTAGATAATCATTCTACTCAAAGTGGTACTTATGACTAGCTGTGTTGATACCGCAATCAATCCCATCGCTTTACCCGATATGGGTTGTGGCATTGGAGCAGATGCTTATCAGCGCAAGCTACGTTTATTGCTGCGCCAAGGTGATGCGTGGGATGTGGCTAAGGGGGGTGTTTTTGATCGTTTGCTACTTGCAATGGCTGAAGAGTATGCACGTTTTCATGTCGGCTTATGTAGGCTGGCTGAAGATGCACCCAAGCAAATTGGTAAACTTCATGGCTGGAGCAATACGGCCTATCAACAATTATTATTGCAGCAGTGGTCAATTAATGCTGATGTGAGTGATACGGCTTGCAATGTGCTACATGTTGATAATGCGGATGCGGATGCGAGGATTTGGCATGAGCGTTTTACTTTTTTTGTAATCGTTACTGTGCCATCACTTGATGTTTTTAATGATGATATTCGACGCTGCCTGAATGAGTACAAACAGTCGCACACGGCTATTTTGTATCGAGAGCACCCACGTTGGGAGCAACGATGGGATTATGAGCCACTAACGCTTGATAATGCGGATGCTACTAGCGTGTTGTATATGCAGGATTATCACGCGATTATGATTCATGCTCATTCATCCTTCAGACAAAGTGAGCTTTTTCAATATTTGGATCATCCACTTGATATTCGCCGATTTGATGTACCACAGGGCGGCATAGAACAACACACTGATTTTGATATTAAAGCCAGTCGAATTGATAACACGCATTGCGGATCTGCATTATACGAATTTGACTGGCATGGTTTAACGATAATGGGGCATGAGTTAACGGATGTTGCTGCGATATTTGAACAGCATCCACAATACTTTGATTTGCGTGATTGGGAATCAGAATCAGGTTTATATGACAGTCAAGACCTAACTTACCAGTCTACCGAGCATCACTGGGAAACACGCTGGGATTATGAAGTACTTGATGTTGATAATGCCCATGCCAATGCTGCTTTATATGTAGCACCTTACCATGCACTTACGCTAGCTGTTGAGCAGGGGCAAGCTGTGGCATTGCATCAAGCAATGGATATTCGCCGCGCAAACTATCCTGTGGGCGGCATAGAACAACACACTGATTTTGATATTAAAGCCAGTCGAATTGATAACACCTTTCCCGGCTCAGAATTACATGAATTTGATTGGCATGGTTTAACCATCACAGG
>JADGEH010000237.1 GCA_016744475.1 Thiotrichales bacterium
TTTTAGTGGCTCGGGTTCTATTTTTTAGATTTCAAACCCAAAATTGCGTGTTCAGGCTCCTGAGACGGGGTTCTTTTACAGTCTCGCCGCATGGGAATGCCGTCTTGACCGCGTTGCGGTCAGTACTGATAGAGGGAATATTTTAGTGGTACTGGAGGAACTGATAGGTTTTTGAAACCTGCTAGGTCTGGCGTATCACTGATTTATTATCCCTATATAGAGAAAACACATGTCCACGCACCTCGAACCCCTAGCCAAAACTGCCTTGGGGGATGCTTTTGACAAGCTCTCCGAACCCGTGCGCCGCCATTACGGTTTGCGCTGTGGTGCGCAAGACAGCATCACTTTAAAAGGGGTCATGAAAGTCCATTATCCCAATCGCGCTTGGCTGCTGATTATGGGTGCGCGATTATTGGGTGGCTTGGTACACAAACGCGGCAAACAGGTGGCGGTGACTGTGCGCAATGAGACGCGCAGCAATCACAACGGATTATTTTGGCACCGCACCTTTGTGTTTCCCGATAAAACCGTGATTTTCACCTCGCGCATGGAGCATTTAGCGGACAACGAAATTGTTGAATTTGTCGGTTTTGGCTTAGGCATTCGTTTGCGTTTAAGCGAACGCGACGGCGCATTGGTGTTTAATAGCAATGGCTATTTGTGGCGACTGGGCTTTTTAAAACTGCATTTACCGGATTGGTTGATGTTGGGCACGGCAGAAATTATCGAAAGCCCAGATGGAGAGGGCGGTGTGAACTTAGATTTCTCCATTGTCCATCCGTGGTGGGGAAAAACCTATGATTACAGCGGGCAATTTTCTGTTTGAACAAAAGAATGGAACAGCGCAGTATCTTTCACCCACCCTAAGAGCCTATACGAAGATGGGGAATCGAAGCGAAAATGCGCTATTTTGAGGCAGGTTTTTCGGTTTTTTAAGGCGAATAGCGGGCTATTTAACGAAAAAAAGCGGAAAATCTGACCAAAAAGGCGGATTTGCAGCCGATTATCCCGTTTTCGTATAGGCTCTAAACCCTCACTGCCATTCACTTAATCAACATATCAGCCTCCCTCCTTCGAGAAGGTGGAATACGGCTCATGACAGTTCATTGATCATTGACAGCGATAGAAATGCGCCGATTTCACCCTATCTGGCTACCTCACTCTTTATGCCTAATACCTTTCACCCCACCCAATACTGGCACCTGCTCAATGATGGGCGCGTGCAATGTGATGTATGCCCACGCGCTTGTCGGCTCAAAGACGGACAGCAAGGCTTATGCTTTGTTCGTGCGCATCAGCAGCAGCAAATAGTCCTCACCAGCTATGCCCGCGCCAGCGGTTTTTGTATTGATCCTATTGAAAAAAAGCCCTTAAACCACTTCTTACCTGGTACGCCTGTGCTGTCTTTTGGCACGGCGGGCTGCAACTTGGCGTGTAAATTCTGTCAAAACTGGAGCATCACCACATCGCGCCACATGGAGACATTGGCACAAGAGGCCAGCCCGGATGCCATAGCTCAAGCCGCTGCCCGTATGAATTGTCGTAGCGTGGCTTATACCTATAATGATCCGGTGATTTTTCTGGAGTACGCCGTAGATGTGGCGCAAGCCTGTGCGGAATACGGTGTTCAATCGGTGGCGGTGACAGCAGGTTATGTGAGTGAAGCGGCTCGCGCTGTTTTTTTTCGTGATATGCACGCGGCTAATGTGGATTTGAAAGCCTTTAGCGAGCGTTTTTATGACCGATTGACTGGCGGACATTTACAGCCCGTGTTAGACACCTTGTTGTATTTAAAGCAAGAGACCTCGGTATGGTTGGAACTCACGACGCTGTTGATTCCTGGCGAAAATGATTCAGAAGCGGAGTTACAGGCGATGACGCAGTGGGTGGTGGAGCATTTGGGGGCGGATGTGCCGATGCATTTCACCGCGTTTCATCCTGATTGGAAAATGCGTGAGAAACCGCGTACTTCGATACAAAGCCTCAACCGAGCGCGAGAGATCGCTCGTGCCAACGGCGTGCGCTATGCGTATACGGGCAATGTTCAAGACTCTCACGGCGGCAGCACCTATTGCCACCATTGCAAAGCCCTGTTAATCGCTCGCCAGGGATTTGAATTGGGATATTGGGGATTAGATGCTCAGGGCTGTTGTCAACAGTGTCACACAGCGTGTGCTGGCGTATTTGAAGCGCAGCCCGGTACTTGGGGGATGCAGCGCCGAGCAGTGTCATTGTAGGATGACTGAATTGACCAAGATAATCGCAGCCTGTGAGTTTAATAAAGTGAAGACTAGCGGCACAAAAGGCTCAAACGACACAGGCGTTTTAGTTCATTTGTGTCGTTTTTTATCGCTGGCTAGGATTAGCTAAAAAAAATGTTTTCGTCTGTGTACTCTGCGGTGAAAAAGGCTTAAGCACTGATGTAATTTAGTTAAATGACTGAAACCATGGTGTTTTTTAGAGAGGTAAGGGACGTTCTTAAAAGCTTGCTGAAGGCAGAATAGAAATAAAAATAGGCATGTATTGATAAATTAAATTGATGAATAGGTTAAAAATATTTATTTTGAAAGGGCTATGGTATAAAAAGCTCATCTTACGCAGAGAGCATGACGTGAATAAACAGCTTGGTGTGCCCGTCCTCTCTCTGCAAAACATCTCTTTCATAAGATTC
>JADGEH010000025.1 GCA_016744475.1 Thiotrichales bacterium
AACAACTGATATAATTTTGCTATATAGTAAGATTACATCACAAGGTAAATTGAGATATTCAATAGAAGAAAAAAATATAGACTCGGAACGTTTTATTAAATTTTAAAAACAAATATTAAGAGGGAGAGAAAGGAGGGGGAATAACATCAACTGCTTAAGCGTCACTTGAGCTTAGAGCCTATACGAAGATGGGGAATCGAAGCGAAAATTCGCCATTTTGAGGCAGGATTTTCGGTTTTTTAAGGCGAATAGCGAGCTATTTGTTGATAAAAAGCGGAAAACCTGACCAAAAGGGCGGGTTTGCAGCCGATTATCCCATTTTCGTATAGGCTCTTAACTTAATGGCAGTGACGCTCCGCGTGGGAACGAGAAAATACTGATGGACACAGATGATGGGCAAGTGCTGCTTTGTCCATCCTTCGCTGCTGAATGATGGTGATGCGCCGCTTGTCATGGATGTGATGCGGTTCGTACCTCACCACATCCTACTGCGTGGCTTGTCATTTAGACGTGTTCGAGAGGCTATCTGTGATGGGCTTTCCAAGGGTATGGTTGAGTTGTGAAGGGGAATAGATGGCTCCGCTGAGGTCTGCCCCGCTGAGGTCTGCCCCGCTGAGGTCTGCCCCGCTGAGGGTTGCCCCGATGAGGGTTGCCCCGATGAGGTCTGCCCCTCTGAGGTCTGCCTTGATGAGGTTTGCCCCGCTGAGGTTTGCCAGAATGAGGGTTGCCTTGCTGAGGTCTGCATTGCTGAGGTTTGCCATGCTGAGGTCTGCCCCGCTGAGGGTTGCCCCGATGAGGTTTGCCCCGCTGAGGTATGCCCCGCTGAGGTTTGCCTCTCTGAGGTTTGCCTCTCTGAGGTTTGCCTCTCTGAGGTTTGCCTCTCTGAGGTTTGCCTCTCTGAGGTTTGCCCCGCTGAGGCTTGCCCCGCTGAGGTTTGCCCCGATGAGGTCTGCCCCTCTGAGGTCTGCCCCGCTGAGGCTTACCCCGCTGAGGCTTACCCCGCTGAGGCTTACCCCGCTGAGGTTTTCTGCTGAAAAATCATAAACAGGGTATAGGCTTGTCGCTGGGGTTTGAACCAATAAAAAGTAATCAGCTACAACTACAACTACGCCAAAAGGTGTTTTTATTTCCTCTTTATGCCTTCTACCCGCTAAATAACTTTTCCCTTCTTTTTGCGCAATAAATAACTGCCCCTTCATCTCATCAGCCCAAGCCGCCAGCTTTGAATCCTCTTCAATATGAACGCCGCGTATCGTCACCCCCGATAAATCACAATCCTTACAATTCTCCTGATTGTTTAAAAAAGAGAGTACATCCGGTCTTATTGCTTCAATACCCTGCTTTCCTGTCATGACATCAGGCTTGCTTAATAAAACAGGCCGCTTTGCATCCGCTTGAGTCTGTTCTATCACTTCGGTATTGCTAGATGCAGAGAGAGGCACTTGTTCTTTAAGCTTAGGCACTGCTGCTTCGTGGGGGGTGCCTGATTCTGCGGGTCGTGTCTGTTTGTCTTCGTGAGGAGCCGTAGTTGCTTCGTCTAATGAAGGCGATAGCCGTTTATGGGGCTGTTCTAGTCTTTTGCGAGCCGCTGCATGGCCTTGTGCTGAAGCACGTTCAAACCAATGGCGCGCCGTGTCGGGCTGTGCTTCCACCCCTTTGCCCAGCATATAAAATTGACCTAAACGATATTGCGCTTCGGCATCCTCTTTTTCACTGGCGGCTTCATACCAATGAGCCGCATGGGTCAAGCGATCTTCTTGTTCATAGCGTTCTGCCATCGCCACCATCATCGGCGGGTCTTGTACCAGAAGCTGCGCTAACTGAGAATCAGCCTCCGCAATGTGTTGATAGGAGATAGCAGCAGCTAGAGGTTGATCAATAGATTCCAGCAAGTGTGCGCTTAAAACCTCCCGTTGTTCTTCGGGTATGGCGGGATAATAGATGCTGACAGCATCTTGCATGATTTGATGAGATTCTAAAGGAGTTGGTCGAGGGGGTAAGGATTGAAGAACATATTGTTGCAGTATCTTGATAGATTTAACAAACTCTTTAGAAACATGAAGGCTCATCTTTAATGATTGTTGCTGATATTTCAAAGAAAAAAGATATTTCCCAGGTGTCACAGCCTGGAGGTTAGGCGCAATCATAAAGGAAAAGGCACTATGAGCAGGCACCAATGATTGACTGTCCCCCAGTGTTGTTTCAAAGGTGTTCCTAGGAAACTTAGACAAGTGATAACTAATACTTGTGTTGGTATTGTTTTTTAGAGCAGCTTTATAATAGGGCTTGAAAGGTTGTTTGAAATGTACAATATATACACCTTCTTCCATTCCATCACTGGCACTGAGTTCTAGGTGTGGAGTAGGTGTGGTCAACCAGATAAAAATCTCTATGAATATGGCAACCAGTCCTACAAGAACAATGATTATGAATAAGGCTTTTATGTTACGAGAAAATAGTGGCTTTTTGATACCCAGCGTTCTATTTAATGTGTCTACCAATGCTTTGAGACGTTCAGGGTTTTTCTTTACCCACTGCACCACATCAATCGCTTGTTGCGTTTGAGCCACCTCTTTTCTTTTATATTCAGAAGGAAACTCAATCGCCACTAGCACCTCTTCAAACTGTGCAGGCAGTAATTGGGTTAATTGGCTGTGCAATTTTTTATAATCAGACATGGGATCACTCATTTTCCTCATTTCCACGCTCTGAGCCTTACTGCCATTAAGTTAAGAAAAAAGACTTGAAGTTTAAGCGCTTAACCTCCCCTCCTTGAAGGAGGGGATTGAGGGGTGGTGAGCAAAGGCATTCATTCCCTGACAAAAAATCGAAGGAAAGAGGCTCTCCATCACCACCCCCTCGCCCCTCCTGCGAGGAGGGGGAATAAAATCAATGGCTTGCAATGCTACTGGGCTTAACTTAATGGTAGTGACGCTCTGAGCCTCGCTGCCATTCAGCCGTGTAGGGTTTTTTTGCGGCGCGAACGCGGGGAAAGGGTCGTTGTATTGGAGCATCGAGCGCGTGCGCAAAATGCCGAGTTAGTTTTGTGCAAAAATACAATTCAGTGGCGGCATTATGCGCACCCTACATGGTTCAAGTTTTTATCCATAAGCCCGTTGGACATGAACCTATGGATGAGATGTTCCAGACTATTTCAAACGCACATATTCCACCAAAGGCACCACTTTTTTCACACCTTTCTGGTTACGCATGATCTCTATCACTTCATTGGTTTCTGTGCGGGTGAGTAAACCCATAATGTAGACCACGCGATCAGAGACCGTCAGTTCCACTTGGCTGGCGCGTACCTTAGCGGGCAACAAAGCGGCATTGCCGAGCATACGGATTTGCATATCGTATTCTTGTTGCGCCGCAGGCAAGGGCTTGCTAATCACCACTTCGTTGTAAATTTTACGAATATTCGGCACCTTACGCGCAATATTGACAATCTGTTGGCGCATCTCTTGATTGGGCGCTTCTCCAGCCAATAAAACGATGCGATTAAAGGAAAACACTTTTACTCGTGAACTATCTGGAATACGGCTGTCTTGTTTCAAACTATTAATAATCCGCGCTGCGATTTCACTATCTTGATCCGACATATTAGCCGCCCGCCGATCAGAAAAGATAGACATAGCCGCCCCACCCGTTCCGGCGGCAGCAGCACCAATCACCACAGCGGCACAGCCCTGTAAGAACGGCATGAGCACCAATAAAGCAATGAGAGACCAGGGTTTAGTAGAGGGCATTGAAATTCTCCTTGAATAGTCTTAAGCATGAAAGAGTTGTTGATCGATTAAATCGCATAAACAATGAATAATCAGTAAATGGACTTCTTGAATGCGGGCAGTGGAGTCAGCCGGAACACGCACTTCAATGTCCGTGTCATGCAATAATGAGGCAGTTTCTCCGCCGTCTTTACCGCTTAAACTCACCACTTGCAAACCTTGTCCATGTGCCACGAGAATGGCTTGCATCATGTTGGCAGAGTTACCACTGGTGCTAATGGCTAATAATACATCACCGGTGTGTCCTAATGCTTCTACTTGTCGAGAAAACACGCGATCATAGTGGTAATCATTAGCAATCGAGGTCAGTGTAGAACTGTCAGTGGTTAAAGCAATGGCAGGCAAACCAGGGCGTTCTATTTCAAAACGATTAATGAGTTCAGAAGAAAAATGTTGGGCATCTCCGGCTGAGCCGCCATTGCCACACACCAGGATTTTATGCCCGTCTTTTAAACATTGAATCATCATGTCAGCGGCTTTTTCTATTTGCGCGGGCAATGTTTTTAAGGCTTGTTGTTTAATCTCTATGCTGTGTTGAAAATGTTCAGTAATGCGGTGTTCTAAATTCATAACACATCCTAATGCTAAAAATGTATGTTTTTTAAGTAGTGGGGGTAAAGAAATATGAAGCCGCCGTTTTTGTCAGAGGACAACGATGAACACGGCGGCATCAGTTCGTGAGAAGGCGTGATAAGATTTAAGAATGTTTCATGATCCGTTCTTTTTCACGATTCCAATCGCGTTGTTTTTCAGTTTCTCGCTTATCATGCTGTTTCTTACCTTCTGCCATTGCAATTTCCAGCTTTGCGCGTCCTCTACTCCAATACATTGCGGTAGGAATCAAAGCTTTGCCTTTGCGCTCGACTGCACCGATAAGTTTGTTTAATTCATGCCGATGCAATAATAATTTACGAGTACGTTGTGCTTCAGGGATGAAATGCGTAGACACTGTTGGCAAGGGACTGATTAATGCACCGAGCAAAAAGGCTTCGGAATTTTTGATAATCACATAAGCATCACGCAATTGAGCTTTGCCAGAGCGCAGGCTTTTCACTTCCCAGCCTTCCAGCACTAAACCTGCTTCAAAACGTTCTTCTAATGTGTAATCAAATTTAGCCTTTTTGTTTAAGCAGATAGTGCTGCTAGGCGTTTTTTCTTTTTTCTTCGCTTTTGCCATGGGGATAACCTCGTTTATTCAAAAATCTGTAAAAACACTCAGCGGATAACGGTTGAAATGCCAGCATAGCTTAATCTTATGTGTGTTGAGATATTTTTTTTGCAGCTTCTCGCAGGCATTGTGCCAGTCGTTTTGTGGCAGGCCCTAAGTGGGTGGTGGGGGGGTAAATTAAATAAAAAGCTATTTTGCGAGCATCAGGGGGTTCTAGTGGTAAGGCGCGTAAATGTCCACGGCTCAAATCCTCGGCAACCCAAAAAGACGGCACCCAGCAAAAGCCAAAACCGTGACGCAACATTTCTAGTGCTGTATCTCGACTGCTGACTGTCCAGCGGCGTGGTGAGCAGACTAATCCCTCTTGTCCTTTTTTGCTGCCCGTGTCGCGGATGAAAATCTGTAGGCTGCGTCCTAAGTCGCGCTGTTCTAAAGGGCGGTTAAGGCGTTGTAATTCATGCTCAGGATGTGACACGGGGATAAAGTCCATGTTTAACAACCATTCGCCATGACAACCTGCGGGAATGTGTGGATGCAGTCCTAAATGTGCTTGTCCGTTAAGAATCACTTCTTCTGTGCCTGATAACACTTCTTCACGGATTAAAATATCCGTGCCTCGACTGTGTGGCTGAAAGTCGGCGAGCGCATCCAATAACAAAACAGATGGACATAGCACGTCGGTGACTAAGACGATTTCAGTTTCCCAGCCTTGGTGTAATGCCTCGGCGGCGGCTTCTAAATGATAGGCATCCATGACTAATTGCCGTGCACGCGGTAGCAAGGCTTTGCCCGCAGGCGTGAGTTGGGCTTTGCGTCCGGTCACGGCTAACAAGCGTGTGCCTAATAATTCTTGCAAACGTGCTACCGCATAGCTCACGGTGGATTGGCTTAAATGCAAGCTGTCGGCGGCCTGTGCATAACCGCCTTGCTCCACCACTGCGATAAAAGCACGCCATTGATCTAAGGTGACTTTGGGGTTCATAAACTTCGATTTTTTCGATGAAATACAGTGAATTTTTGCGCTTTTTTATCGAATGAGTCAGGCATATAGTGTGTACATGATTTTAGAAGTTGTTTGGCACATGATGATGCCATCTTCATGAACACTTCACATTGTCCTGTGATCAATGAGGATAAGATAGAGTTGGAACTAAGTGAAGCGCATACGCAACAAGTCTTACGAAAACGGGATAATCGACTGCAAATCCGCCCTTTTGCTCAGGTTTTCTGCTTTTTTTTGTTACACGCCCGCTATTCGCCTTAAAAAACCGAAAAATCTGCCTCAAAATAGCAAATTTTCGCTTCGATTCCCCATCTTCGTATAGGCTCTTAAGGAAAAAACATGCCTTGGAAAAACACAAAAACAGATTACGGATGGCTGTCTAAATCAATCCACGGACTCAGCATCCTGGTGGTGTTCGGATTATTTGCTCTAGGTCTGTGGATGCAGGGGTTCGACTACTATCATACTTGGTATCGCACTGCGCCCTATCTGCATAAAAGTATAGGCATTTTATTGTTTGTGCTGACCGTAGCTCGCTTGATATGGGTGATGAGTCATCCTAAACCTTTAGCCATTGCGGGCAGTCCTCGTTGGGAACAGCGCGTAGCTCACATCGTACACACAGCCTTGTATCTGCTGCTGTTTGCCATCATGCTCAGTGGTTATTTAATTTCTACCGCTGATGGACGCGGCATTGCAGTGTTTAACTGGATTGAAATTCCCGCTTTGCCTTGGGCCTTGCAAGGACAAGAAGATATAGCCGGAGACATTCATAAAATATTAGCTTTTAGCTTGATGGGCTTAGTTGTATTACATGCTTTAGCGGCTTTGAAACACCATTTTATAAGTCGAGACCGTACCTTACGCCGTATGTTTTTTTAACCTCATTATTTTGGAGAATGATTATGTTACGCAATACTTTACTCGCTTGTGCATTAGCCTCTAGCCTGACCGCAGCCCCCTTAATGGCTGAAGATTACGCCATTGATACACAAGGGGCACATGCCTTTATTCAATTTAAAATCAAACACCTGGGGTATAGCTGGTTGCTCGGACGTTTCAACGAGTTTGGTGGAGATTTTAGCTATGATGAAAAAGACCCTTCAAAAGCAAAAGTCAAAGTTACCATTCAAACCGCCAGTCTTGATTCTAATCATGCAGAACGTGATAAGCATTTACGTGGAAAAGGCTTTCTTGAAGTAAAAGAATACCCACAAGCTACCTTTGTCAGCACTAGTTTCACCGAACAAGCCGATGGCAAAGCGGTTCTTAAAGGAGATTTTACTTTTCACGGCGTGACTAAACCACTCAGCATTGATGTGACACATGTGGGGGCGGGGAATGATCCTTGGGGTGGTTATCGACGTGGTTTTGAAGGGCGGACTTCTTTTGCACTAAAAGACTTTGGTATTGAACGCGACTTGGGCCCTGCGTCGCAAGAAGTTGAATTGTACTTATCAGTGGAAGGGATTCGTCAGTAAGCGTCTATAGCTAAAGTACATCATTTATAGGCTTGCGATAGAGCTAAACCCAAGACTGCCAGTCCTTGAAGGACTGGCAGTCTTAACAACTGATATAATTTTTCTATATAGTCACTAGAAATGACTCAGATGCAAGGGGTAATACGGCTTTCAGCCGTGTTATTCCTAAAACACTACAAACAAATGAATGCGTATTATCAATGAGAGTCATCCTCTTCTTTTTTATTTAAGCCCCCCTCCACTACACCTTGAAACCAATCCGGCATTGTTTTAGGTTTTTCCTCCGTGGGAGGGCTATCTTCACAAATAGCCAATAACTCACGCAACTGATTAACCAGATATTGGCTATTGTTAATGTTTGGGTTTTCCAACATGCCGTGTAAATGCTGTGCAATACGTCCACGATCTACTTGAGTGCTGGGTTCTAATAACAAAGCAAAAGTGAGTAATTGTGAGGCAGCCATTGCATTCGCACGATTATTCAACGCTTGAATTGAATTGTTTTGTAGTTCAATGACTTTCAGCAAGTTACTATGTTGTTCCGCCATTTTCTTGACAAATTCATGAATATCCACAAAGTGCAGCCTGTGATGAGAATGAGTTTCATGAGTAACGCTATCACATAACGCATCGTTTGTCGGGTTTTATCTCAAGCACAAAAAATCGCCCAAGCACTATTCTATTGCGCCGCACACCACACCCGCATTAAGGACAGCAGCTTATCGGTGTCCACTGGTTTTGCCAGATAATCACTCGCACCCGCCTCAATACATTTATTCGCATCACCTTTCATCGCTTTAGCGGTGAGAGCGATGATGGGTAATTTACGATAACGCGCTTGTTCGCGGATTTTCGCAATCGCCTCATATCCATCCATTTCCGGCATCATAATATCCATTAATACAATGTGAACATCTTGATGCTCGTCTAAAGAAGCTAAGGCTTGTTTACCATTCACCGCCATCACGATCTGCATACCTTTGCCTTCTAACACAGCGGTTAAAGCAAAGACGTTACGCGCATCATCATCGACCAGTAACACTTTTTTATTTTTTAAGATGGATTCTTTATCATGCACTATTTGTAACACTTCACGCTGGGCTTGCGGTAAATGGGATTCAATTTCATGCAAAAACAAAGTCGCTTCGTCTAATAAACGTTCAGGAGAGCGCACGGATTTTAAAGTCAGTTGACTGTTTAAGCCTTGCAAGGCCATTTCTTCTTCTTCAGTTAAATCACGTTCAGTGTAAATAATGATAGGAATATCTAATAGTTTTGTTTCATTAGACACATCATTAAGAAACTCTACACCGCCATTGTGTTCAATAGTAATGTCCAACACAATGCATTCATACTCAGTCGCTTGCAGTTGTCCCCACGCTTCAGCGCAAGTATTAGCCACCACAATATGGACTTGCTCATTATTAATAGTCTCAATAATGGATTCTTGATGATGTTGATTATCCGTGACTAACAACAAATTTTTTGCCACTTTATGAATAAAGCGTTCAATTTTCCCAAAAGCTTCACCTAATTCACTCATGCTGGCAGGTTTCAAAGCATAACCAATAGCTCCCATTTTCTTCGCTTCTTGTTGTTGTGCATCACCTGAAATAAAATGAACGGGAATATGACGAGTGGCGGGATTATCTTTTAAGTGCTCCATCACCGACCAGCCATCCATTTGTGGCAAACCAATATCCAACATAATGGCACTGGGTAAATAGGTTTCAGCCAGTTGTAAACCACTGCGTCCATCTAAAGCCACAATGCATTGAAAGCCTTTTTCTCTGGCTAAATCCATTAATACCCGTGCAAAGCTCATATCATCTTCAACAATGAGCAATGATTTCGTCTCTGCTTGGATATGTTCTCGATCATCTTGTAAAGCATTATCTAATGATTGAGGGTTTGAGGCAGGTATTGGTTCAACTGCGGGGGCACTCACAAAAGACGCTTGAGTGCTGCTACTAGTGGACGATTTGTTGTTTGTTGAGGTTTTAGCGATAAATTTTTCTGGTAAGAAAATCGTAAAGCAACTGCCTTGTTGAGCCTCGCTATGCAGTTGAATTTCTCCCCCCATGAGTTGCACCAATTGGCGTGAAATAGAAAGACCTAAACCCGTGCCGCCAAAACGGCGACTGGTGGTGCCATCAGCTTGTTGGAAAGCTTCAAAGATGATTTTTTGTTTAGCTTCAGGAATACCAATACCCGTATCTTCCACGCTAAGAGCAATGCTGCTGGCAGGGTTTAATTGGCTGCGGGATAAATCATCTTGTTGAGCGGGGCGACGAATAGTGAGTGTAATGCCACCTTGTTCCGTGAATTTGAAGGCGTTAGACAGCAAATTATTAATAATTTGATGCAAGCGTTGCGTATCAGTGTAGATCATGTCAGGTAACTGTTCACCCAGTTCAACATTGAAATACAAGGATTTTTCTTCAGCCACATGCTGGAATTTTTGTTTCAAGGTTTGAATCACCGTATCTAACGGCAATTGCTCAGCCTGCACTTCAATTTTTCCGGCTTCAACCTTAGACAAGTCAAGAATTTCATTGATTAAAGTTAATAAATCAGTACCTGCACTATGAATCGTTTCGGCACACTCGATTTGTTTAGTGGTGAGTGTTTGTTCTTTATTTTCAACCAGTAGTTGCGCCAAGATGAGCAAGCTGTTTAAGGGAGTGCGTAACTCATGCGACATGTTCGCCAAAAACTCAGATTTATATTTACTGGCTAATTCTAATTCTTCTGCTTTAGATTGAATAGCCGTTTTCGCTTTTTCAAGTTCTTGATTTTTTTCAGTCACGGCTGATTGTTGTTGTACCAATAGCTGCCCGCGTTCTTCTAATTCTTCGTTAGTTTGGCGTAATTCTTCTTGCTGAGTTTCAAGCTCTTCTTGCTGGCTTTGCATTTCTTCTGTTTGGGATTGCAGCTCTTCATTGGCTTCTTGCATTTTTTCTTGTTGGATTTTTAGGGTATCAGCTTGCTCTTGACTTTGTTGCAATAACACTTTCATTTTAGTGCGTGATTCTGCGGTATTAATGGCAATACCTAAATTAGTCATTGATTGTTGGAGAAAGTCCATTTGTATGTCAGTAAAGGCATTAAATGAGGCCAGTTCAACCACACCTTTTAACTGAGTTTCATACATAAAGGGAATAACGATGATTTCTGTCGGTGCAGCATCCCCCAAACTAGACTGAATATTAATATAACCCTGTGGCGAATGATTGATGGTAAACATTTTTTTCTCATAAGCCGCTTGTCCCACAATGCCTTCACCAATAGCAATTTTATTATGTCCATCGGTTCTGCGTACATAAGCATGAGATGCCATCATTTTCAAATAAGCAGGTTGATCGTCTGGTTCAAATAATAAATGAAAAACACCGACTTCAGCTTCTACATAAGGGGTTAAAAAATTAATAATATTTTCTGCTAATTGTTTAATATCTTGTTCACCACTGATTTCTTCATTTAAGCGTGTTTGGCCTGTTTTTAACCAGGTTTCTGTGAGGTTTTTATTCCTCGCATCCGCTAATTGTAGCGCAGTAGATTCTAAGGCAGTTTTTAGATTTAAGAAATCACCCGCAAATGTCCCGGTGATTTTAATATCCATATTGCCCTCGCCTAATTGTTTAAGCACTGATCCCGTTTCTGTAATGATGTGTTGTAGTTCCTTAACCATTTTTTGTACAGAAGCATACACCCCTGTGCTATGGCCTTGAGTATCAAAAGGAATATTTAACTGGCCTTCAGCGACTTGTGCGGTAATATTAGAAATCAATTGCGGTTCTCCACCCACTTGGCGAAGAATTTCTCTTATGATATAAAATCCTGCAAGAACACCCAGAATAAAGACAAAAAAGGTACCCCATAACATCACTTGAATACTATTACTGGCTGAACGTATATTTTTTTTCTTACGAATCTCCATTAACCTTTGTTCTTCTTCTATAAATTCATCCATAATGCGCAGAAACTGGGCAAAATATTTTTTTCCTTGTCCATCGATGACCATATCTGCAATATCATCCATTGTTTCTACATGACCTATTTCTCGACGTAATGTGATCATATTCTGAACGATATGTTGTTGCCATTGTTGTATAGTGTCATCTATTTCTTCTAAGAGGGTGACTTGAGCAGGTGTGTCTGCAACACTTTGTTTTAGTTTGTTTAATTCACTAGAAAAGCGTTTTTTCCCAAATTCATAAGGTTCTAAAAACACTTCCTTACCTGCCAACAAGAAACCCCGCATTCCGGTTTCCATATCTGTGGCATGATTTAAAATATCTTTTGCAAGATTGATGTTTGTATAGGTCTGTATGAGTTCATCACGGATTTGAGTTAAGTGATTCATGCTTTCATCATTATGATTAATCACGGCCTTTAAACCTGAATGATTCTCGTCTAAAGTTATTTTTTCTCGTTGAATAAACACACTGATTTTCTGGCGAAACTCATCAAAGTATTGTTTACCACGCTCTTCTTTCACTAAGATGGTTATATCATTCATGTTTTTAGCATCACCAATCTTACGGCGTAGCTTAAGTTCAGGCTCAATCACTTTTTCTTTCCAATCCATCATGATGTTGCGTGCTTCAGATAAGCGTTGTACTTGTCTAGGATTGTCGCTAACCAGTGCTTGTAGTTGCAATATCACCTCATGAAAATGTTGACCGCCTTGAGTATAAGGCTCTAAGTATTCTTCTTGACCTGCGAGCAAATAGCCTCGTGCGCCGGATTCCATCTTCCTTGCTGAGGCACTAATGCTTTGAGCTTGATCTAACGCTGCATAGGTGTGTTGTACCCAACGATTAGCTTCAATCATTTCTTGGATACCACGTACTGCCACAAAACTGAGGATTAATAATAAAATTAATATCAGGCTTAGACTGCTAGCCACTTTTGTTTTAAGTGAAAAAGTCATTATTTTTATTCCTTTAAATAGCGCAGTCTAAATTAGACAGTGATCTTCTGATGTTATTGAGTAAAGTCTCTTGGCTATAAGCACTTTTTTGTGAGACGATTTTGACACGTTGATACAAATAATCTTTTTCTTCTGCACTGAGGTCTTTGGCGGTGAGAACAATCACCGGAATACTGCTCCAACAAGGTTCTTGTTTTAATCGATCAATAAATTCAAAGCCATCCATTTCTGGCATCATAAGATCAGATAAAATCAAATCAGGTTTAGTTTTAGTCATTTGTTCTAATGCCTGTTGCCCATTTTCTACTGCCACGGCTTGCCAGCCTGATTTTTTGAGCAAATAGAGCATCATTTCTCGAGTAACTCTATCATCTTCCACCACTAATAATTGAGCCTCTTGTCTATTATTAGGGACATATTTATTTAAAATATCGGCTAATTTTCCTGCATCAATAGGTTTGATTAAATAATCAGACATCCCTAACGCATAACCTTGCTTTTGTTGTTCTAAAGTTGAAATCATAATAACCGGCATTTGACTTAAGTCAGGGATTGTTTTTAACGCATTGATCATATCCCAGCCCTCTTTTTCAGAGGCCAATAAATCTAAAATAATGGCTCGTGGATGATGTTGACGAGCCAGTTGCAAGCCTTCTTTTGCGGTGCTGGCTAATAAAATGTCATAGCCTAAATGATCTAAATACTGTTTCAATAATACTTGCATGTCTATTTGATCTTCAATGACTAAAATATAAACTTTTATAGCGGGAGAGATGATTTTTTTAGGTGTATCTGAGGGTATTTGAAGATGTGCAGGTGCCTGCTGTGGTAAATGTAAACTGAAAGTGGTGCCTTGACCTATTTGACTGGAAATTTGAATATGTCCTCCCATCATTTCTGCAAAATGCTTGCTAATGGTTAAACCCAGTCCAGTACCGCCATATTTACGGGTAGTAGATGTATCTGCTTGAATAAAGGCTTCAAATAATTTTTCTTGTTGCGCTGCTGTCATACCAATACCCGTATCTATGACAGAAAAGATGATCCAGTCTTGCGCTTGTTCAATGACTTGTTTTTCTACACTGAGAGTGATAGTTCCGTGATCTGTGAATTTACAGGCATTACTAATTAAATTTAATAAAATTTGATGCAGTTTAGTCAGGTCACTATAAAGAAAAATATCATTGTTATCATATTCAATATTTAATGCATTATTTTTTTGTGCAGCTAGAGGATAAGCAACATTTAAAACTTCTTGTAAAACAGCAGATACAGCAAATTTTTCATTAAAAATATCCATTTTCCCTGATTCAATTTTAGACACATCCAACACATCATTAATTAATGATAGTAAATGCTTAGCTGAATCCTGGATTTTATGCAGATCATCTAATGAACCTAGCTCATCAATGGGCTTATTGCGTTCTAAAGCTTCATCGCTAATATCTTCGCTGACAATTTCACTATAACCAATAATAGCGTTTAATGGTGTGCGCAATTCGTGGCTCATATTGGCTAAAAAAGCACTTTTTGCTTTATTAGCTTGTTCAGCTGTGTCTTTTGCTTGTTTCAGCGCGACTTCTGTTTTTTTTCGCTCACTAATGTCATTAAAGGTTAAAACAGTGCCACTAATATTATTGTTTTCATAAATCGGCACCAGCTTATATTCAACCGGGAAATACACACCACTTTTATGTAAGAAAGAGCATTGATCGCTGTGATAAAACTGGCCTTGAGTCATACTTTGATATAAAGCCGTGTGTTCTAAAGGTTCATCACTATCGCTTGGATGTAAAAGTTCATAGCGTTGTGTGCCTATGAGCGCTTTGGCAGGATAACCAAATAAGCGGGCTGCGGAAGGATTGACAAAAGTAAATTGTCCTTGCAAATTAAAACCACAAATAGCATCACCCGCCGATTCTAAAATCAGTTGATTACGTCGTCCTAGGTGTTCTAGTTCAGTATAAGCGGCAGATAAGCGTGTATTGGCTTGTGCCAGTTCTGCGGTGCGTTCTTGTACTCGTTGCTCTAATTCGTAAGTATGCTGGTATTCTTTTTCAATAAAGCGCAAGTACACTTTAATTCGACTGATGAGTTGTGGTGCATCAATGGGCTTAGTTAAATAATCAGCAGCTCCCACTTCAAAGCCTTTGGCTTTGAAGTCTTTTGATTTATACGCCGCAGTGAGAAATACGATAGGAATATGTTGAGTTTTTTGGATGGAGTGAATAATACACGCTGTTTCAAACCCATCCATTTCGGGCATTTGCACATCAAGAATAATCAGGTCAACAGATTCTTGCATTAATAGACTCAATGCTTCTTGTCCTGATTGTGCTTCAATAATATGAATATCAATATGTTCAAGGATCAGTGTACGTAAAGTAAATAAATTATTTTTATTGTCATCCACTGTCAAGATAGTGAATTCATTGGTTTTTTTCATATTTCTTAAGCCTTAAATAAAACCAGTTAAAGTGTTTTTTATTTTTTAATGTATCGTTTTGTTTTTCTTATTTAAAAGTGAATACTATTTATATAATGGCTGTGATAGATGACTAAAAGGTGTGATTTAAAAATATAAATCGTTAATCTCCTTTTTTATGACGAGCTTATTAGCTCACCGCCTTAGCACAGGGATGCCTTTTTCAGACAATGACATCCAATATTGACGGATGACTGTCATAATCTGACATAAACCATGAAAAATATAAATAGCCAATATTGCGCCAAAACAGAAGGCTCAATAGATATAACTCAGGTTACGCTGTCTGAGTGAAGCAAAGGCGATTTTTTTGAGAAGCCGTTAGGTCGTCATTCCAAACATTAGAAGCTGTACACATCCATTAAAATCCTATCCACATCACCTCGAACTTAATCAAAAGGACATCCCATGACTCAGAGAATTTTAGGGCTTCATGTTTGTGCCGCGATACTCGCGGGCTTTTCCTTGACCGCACAGGCGGAGTGGGAAGTGTCGGGTTATGTTAAAAACGAAACGGCGGTGTTTACCCAAGAAGGCGTTTTAACTGGGCAGGCTCGCAGCTTAGGTGACACCAGCAGCCATGATGCAGGCAGCGTGTACAAATCAGAAAACACCTTAAAACTGTTTATTAACAAGCTGCTCAGTGAGCAATTTGTGGCACATGCGGAAGTGAATCTGATTTACGACCCGCAAGCCATTGAAGGCTATCAAGGGCATCGCGGGTATTCGCAGCATGATTATTTGCGCGAGTTATATATTGATACTTCAATCGGCGACACCGATCTGCGTATCGGCAAACAGCAAGTGGTATGGGGCACGGCGGATGGCATTAAGTTGTTGGATATTATCAATCCCACCGACTGGCGCGAATTTAATCAAAACAAGATGGAAGATGCGCGGATTCCGCTGTGGATGTTTAATGCTAACACTTATTTGGGACACAATACGGATGTGCAATTCATTGTTTCTCAAGTAAAAGCCAGCGACATTCCGGGCTTAAATGCAAGTGGCGATGCAGGGCATCCGTTTATTATGAAAGGCGTGGATAGCATCACGGGTTCAGTGAATGGCTTTTTGAATATCGTGCCGCGTTTGTCTCATGTCGCCAGCAGTTTCAGTCTGGGGGCGGGCAATAATATGTTGGGTGTGGCGGATATGAACGGCGATGGCATAACGGACGGTTTGCTGCCTTTTTCTGACTTGTCGGTGAATCAATTTGCCAGCCAATCGTGGGCGATGAATGCCGAGCAAATACTGATTCCAGATGGTCAGTCGCTCTCACAAGGCTCGGTGGATCAGGTACAAAACATCTCAAATTTTGCAGGACAAGGTTTTGTTTTGCTCAACGCGATAGCGCAACAAGGTTTGCCTACTTTGATGCAAATGCCCGGCGTTGATCCTTATGGAAATCTAAGTGTCACGCGCTTAATGAACCAGCAAGGCGGGGCTTGGAATTTGACCACGCCGAGTGCTAACACGGTATCGTGGAATGTGCGTCAACCCGCGTCGGCCTTTGAATATATGCCGAATGCTGCGTTTGCGAGTTTTAATCAGTCGGCGGGAAATCTATGGTTAGCCAAGAGTATGTTGACACCTGTTGAGCAAGGGGGGTTGGGCATGAGCAGCACCGCATTGGGTTACGCCAGCGACGCGGATTTTTACGCACAATTCCATGCGCCAACAGACTCGAAATATGTGCGCGATATTCCAGAGGATAGCGATGCTAATCTGGGTTTGCGTGTCAAAACCGCGCTGGATAATGGCTTGAACGTCTCCTTCAATTATTTCTATGGTTATGATGCCAACCCCGTCATCAAGATTAGCTCTGAAGATGCGGTGACGGGAGAAACCCTGCAACACGAATTGCGCCGCCCCAATACGCTAGGCGTACCGCATTATTCCGATGAGTTTTCTCAAGTGATTCAACCTCATGAAGTGACAAATTATTACGACGGAACGATGGATGTTGCGCACAATAGCGCGGGGCAATATTACGGTGCTTTTAACCCTATTAGCGGAGGGTTGGCTGCTTTGGGAGACACGTCGCACAGCGCTCATGCCACGACCATGACATTTACTGAAACATTAGAGCGCAATCATAATATCGGCGCGGCTTTTGACTATGCGGTGGAGACGGATTGGCTAGGGCCTGTGGTGTTACGCGGTGAGTTTCTTTATAAAAAAGGAGAAATGCATCCGGTGATTGATCGTCGTTTATTGGCAATAGGTTATTTGCCGGGGGCTTTGGTATCAGAAGAGCACGATGTATTCAAATATGTGCTAGGCATGGATATTAGTGTCATGACTAATTTAATGATGAGCACGCAGTTTGTTCAATTTAGAAATCTCGATTTTCAAGATGAAAAACGCACCTGTTGGACAGGTACAGTGATTGGAGAGGGCGAGGCATTTGATTGTTCTCGCTATACTGCTGATGTCTCTACACTACATTTAAGCAATGGTTTGCAAAAGGCCGAAAAGAATAAAGAGTTTTATTCTATTTTTCTCTCAAAACCTTTTGGTGAAGAACAACAAGGCCGTTGGAACAACTTGTTAATGATAGAAGATACGGGAGGCTATTGGAACCGTTTCAATATTGAATATGGTTTCAGCGATACCTTAGTGGGCACTATAGAATGGAATGCTTATTGGGGCGATGACAATGCAATGTTTGGGCAATTTCATCAAGCTGATAATGTACAAATCGGTGTGAAGTATTTGTTTTAAGGATATAAAGCCTTTTTACAGGGGGCAAGACTTTAAGAGCCTATATCTTTGTATAGGCTCTAAAGGCTAATACCGTTTAGAACAGTGTCACCCCTGATCGTCTTGGAAGCACACTGTAGATAGGTTATTTTGTTAAACTTCGCCCACTTTTCACCTTTCGTTTTTATAAGCCTTTCCTTGTTAAGAGAACTCACATGTCCGCTTTTTTTTCCAAGTTGTATCATCGTTTGACCTTGCAATATCCTGTATTTACTATTTTTTTAGCACTGATTTTGATGGCGGCTGCGGTGTATTTTGCGCAACGCTTTGAACTCGATGCCTCGGCGGATGCCTTGGTGTTGGAAAACGATAAAGACCTGCGCTATTACCGCGCTTTACGTGGGCGCTATGGTTCGGATGATTTTCTAGTCATCACCTATTCCCCCAAAGATGATTTATTTTCTCGCCCAGTAGTGAATGACATCAAACGCTTGCGTGATGAATTAAGCGCATTAGAGCGGGTAAAATCCGTCACTTCTCTGTTGGATGTGCCGCTGCTAGACAGCCCCCGCATGACCTTATCCACCATTCAAGAAGGCATCCGCACACTAGAAATGCCGGATACAGACCTCGAACTGGCACGCAAAGAATTTACTGAAAGCCCTTTATATCGCAGCTTATTAACCAGCCCGAATGGTCGAACCACCGCTTTATTGGTGTATTTTCATCAAGATGCAAACTATCAAGCTTTGTTAAAACAACGTGATGAACTTTGGGCGAAAGATTTAGAAAGTCCATTAAATGCCGAAGAACAAGCTCAAACGGCGCAACTATCGCAGGCGATTAAACGCTTTAATTCCCAGTTACAAACACAAGTCCAAAGCGACATTGCTCGCATTCGAGGCATCCTCACTGGCTATCAAAATGTTGCCGAGATTCATTTGGGCGGCGTACCGATGATTGCCTCGGATATGATTGATTATATTGGTAATGACATCAAAACCTTCGGCATTGGAGTGACGCTGTTCATCATCACTTTATTAGCCATTGCCTTCCAACGCTTACGCTGGGTGCTCGTGCCTTTGCTAGTGTGTGCGACTGTCGTGATCAGCATGGTTGGGTTTTTAGGTTTGATGGAATGGAAAGTCACGGTGGTGTCTTCAAATTTCATTTCTTTATTACTGATTATCACTTTATCACTGACCGTGCATTTAATTGTTCGGCATCAAGAACTCCATGCAGAACAACCGGATGCGACACAAAATGGTCTATTAAAAAACACCTTAAGCAGCAAACTCGCACCCTCGTTTTACACCACGATCACCACTATGGTGGCTTTTGGATCATTGCTGATCAGCGGCATTCGTCCGGTGATTGATTTTGGTTGGATGATGGTGGTCGGTGTCGGCTTTGCCTTTCTTCTGACGTTTCTATTATTGCCCGCACTGCTCGTGCGCACCCAGCCGGGCACGCCCATATTTCGTCGTCATGATATGACCGCACAAATGACGCAATCTCTTGCGCGTATCATTCAACGCTTTAGTACCTCCACATTGGTGCTGTATGGTTTATTGATAGTGTTTAGTGTTATAGGCATTTCTCGTCTTACCGTAGAAAACCGCTTTATTGATTACTTCAAGGAATCCACTGAAATTCATCAGGGGATGCTATTAATTGATCAGCAATTGGGGGGGACGACTTCATTAGATGTGATACTTGAACCGAGTCAAGCCTTTTTGGATTCTCGCACGGCGAGTACAGCCGCTAAAGTAGTAGAAGAAACAGAAGACGATTTATTTGATGATTTGCTCGCTGATGAATTAGACGGTGAAGACATGGGCGGCTTAAGTGGTAGTAGTTATTGGTACAATATTTTTCAATTAGAAGAGGTTAAGAAAGTGCATCAATATCTGGACGCACTGCCAGAAACCGGAAAAGTCTTATCCATGTCCACCACGATGGAAGTGATTACTTTATTAAATGATGATCGGGAAATGGATAATTTTTCTTTAGCGGTGATGTATGAAAAATTACCCGATAATATTAAGGACACTTTATTCTCGCCCTATATGTCTGAAGATGGAAATCAAATGCGCTTTTCAGTGCGCGTGATTGATTCTGATGCCAACCTATTGCGCGATGAACTTTTGAAAAAAATCCGTGCTGATTTAATTAACACCTTGGGTTTAGAAGAACAACAAGTTCATTTGTCCGGTATGTTGGTGTTATACAACAACGTCTTGCAAAGCTTGTTTCAATCACAAATCCTCACTTTAAGCGTTGTTTTCCTCGCCATCATGCTCATGCTCTGGGTATTGTTTCAATCATTAGCACTCGCCATCATTGGCGTGATGCCCACAGTGGTAGCGGCAGGATTGATTCTAGGTTTAATGGGATGGTTAGGGATTCCTCTCGACATCATGACCATTACCATTGCGGCGATTACGATTGGCATTGGCGTGGACAATACCATTCATTATGTTCATCGGTTTAAGGAAGAATACGCCAAAGACGGCGATGATTGGGGAGCTATACAACGCTGTCATGGCAGTGTGGGACGCGCCATTTATTACACTTCAATCACGGTGACATTAGGCTTTTCTATTCTGGCTTTATCTAACTTCATTCCCACTATTTATTTTGGTTTGTTTACAGGACTGGCGATGCTAATGGCATTGATTGCCAATTTAAGTTTGTTACCTGTGTTGCTGGCAAAGTGGAAACCATTAAAGCATTAAAGCACTTTCATTGCGTAGGGTTTGCGCCGCGTGTTTGTTGCGGCGCGAACGTGGGGAAGGTTCAGTTTTAATTCAGTGGTTCTGAACGTCTGTGGGCTATCATCTTTTCCAGTTTACGAGCCACATAAGCGGCATATTCATCTGAATTTTCATAGTCATAATCTATTGCTAATTGAGCCAGTTGATCTAATAAACTGCGCAGTTGAGCGATTTCTTGTAAATCTCTGCCGCAAGTTAAACAACGAACATTATCATCACGGCAAGCGTGTTTGCCTTGGCAAGGTGTAAATGCTTTCATATATTCTCCCATCATAAGAACGCTTGAGGCTCTGTTGATATTGCAATATCAATAGAACCTCTCTTAGAGCCTATACGAAAACGGGATAATCGGCTGCAAATCCGTCCTTTTAGTCAGGTTTTCCGCTTTTTATCAACACACGCCGGCTATTGCCTTAAAAAATCGAAAAACCCGCCTCAAAATAGCGAATTTTCGCTTCGATTCCCCATCTTCGTATAGGCTCTTAGCCTTTTAAAGTGCTTCACGTACTTCTTTAATGCTATCACCTAACACAGTCACAAGTTCATCGCATTCTGCTTCTGTGATGATCAAGGGCGGACAAATAGAAATATGGTCGCCATCAGCTTGAGTGCCTGTACCAAAGCGGTTAGACAACACCACACCTTTTTCAAAAGCTCGCTGCACCACTTGGGTGGACACTTGTTTTTTGAGCGGATAGGGTTCGTGAGTGTCTCGATTTTCGACTAATTCAACACCTAAAAATAAACCTTCGCCGCGCACGTCACCGATCAAAGGTTCGCGTTCTGCCAGTTGTTGTAGAGCTTTTTTCAAATACCGCCCCATCGTGGCGCTACGTTCTACTAGATGGTGTTCGGTGAGATAATTTTGCACCGCTAAAGCCGCAGCACAACTGATGGGATGCCCTGAATACGTGGACAATAAGACGATATTGGATTGACTGCCGTTGACGAAGGTATCCCAGATGTGTTTGCTCGCCATGACCGCTCCCAGCGAAGAATAACCGCTGCCGAGGGTTTTGCCCAAGGTGATGATGTCGGGCATGGCATCCCAGTGTTCTATGCCGAAGTTTTTCCCTAAACGCCCTAAACCTGTGATGATTTCATCGCAAATGTAGAGAATGCCGTAGGTATCGCAGATTTCGCGGATGGTTTCGTGATAGCCCGGTGGTGGCACAATCGCACCGCCTGTGCCGCCGATAATCGGGGTGGCGATAAAGGCTGAAATGCTGGAAGGGCCGTGTTGTTCAATAATGCGGCTGAGGTCGTGGGCGCAAGCCAGTTTGCAGCCAGGATAGGTTTGTTGATATGGGCAATGGTAGCAACTGGGGGCTTGAACATGAGGGAAATCAAGGAAATAAGGGTCCATGTGCATACGACGGCGGGTGGCGAGATTGCCTGACATCGACAACGCACCGACGGTGGCTCCATAGTAATTGTGCCATTGTCCTATCACTTTGTAGCGATTGGTGTCGCCGCGTTCAATGTGATAATTACGCGCTACTTGTAAGGCAATTTCGTTGGCGGTGGAACCACTGGGCACGAAAAATACGCGATCCATCCCTTCTGGTGCCATGCTGACGATTTTATCTGCCAGTTGTTCTTGTGGCTCATTGCTGAACATGTTGCGGTTAGCAAAGCAGAGTTTGCCGGTTTGTGCCGCCACTGCATCGGCAATTTCCGGTACACCATGCCCAATCGTGACGACAAACATGCCGCCAATAGCATCCATATAGCGTTTGCCATCAGTGTCATAAATATAAATCCCTTTGCCATAGTCGGCGACGGGATAATTTTTTTTCCAGTGGGTGAAAAAAACATGGGAGTCGTTAGGATGAGGCATATAGGTTCGACCTTTTTGTGAAGAAGCGTAGGCAGCGCGGAATACTGTGAGGCTGCGGTGTGTGCTTAACCCGCTTGGTTATCCAGGTATTTTTCTGCATCTAAAGCGGCCATGCAGCCTGTGCCTGCGGAAGTAATGGCTTGACGATAAATGTGGTCACTCACATCGCCGGCGGCAAAAACGCCGGGTACGCTGGTGGCTGTGGCATTGCCTTCAGAACCCGTATGCACCTTGATATAACCATTATTCATGTCTAACTGGCCTTCAAAAATTTGCGTATTGGGTTGATGCCCAATCGCCACAAAGACTCCCATTAAATCAATATCTTGAGTCTCGCCTGTTTGCACCTGTTTAATCCGCATTCCGGTCACACCACTGTTATCGCCTAATACTTCATCTAACACATGATGCCATGCGATTTTGACATTACCCGACTTTGATTTTTCAATCAGTTGATTAGACAGGATTTTTTCAGAGCGGAATTGATCGCGGCGATGCACTACCACCACTTCGCTGGCAATATTGGATAAGTACAAGGCTTCTTCAACCGCTGTGTTGCCGCCGCCAATCACCGCTACTTTTTTATTACGATAAAAGAAACCATCGCAGGTAGCGCAAGCCGACACGCCTTTGCCTTTGAAAGCTTCTTCCGAAGGCAAACCTAAATATTTAGCCGAAGCCCCTGTAGCGATGATTAAAGCATCGCAAGTATAGCTGCCATAATCGCCTGTTAAGGTGAAAGGACGCTGTTGTAGGTCTACGGTATTGATGTGGTCAAAAATAATCTCGGTCTGAAAACGTTCCGCATGTTTGCGCATACGTTCCATTAAATCAGGGCCTTGCACACCGTCATTATCTCCAGGCCAGTTGTCCACCTCGGTGGTGGTGGTCAGTTGTCCGCCTTGTTCCATACCCGTCACTAAGACGGGGTTGAGATTAGCTCGTGCGGCATACACCGCCGCTGTGTAGCCCGCAGGGCCCGAACCTAAAATCAATACACGACAATGTTTGGTTTCACTCATGAATAACTCCTTGATAAATATCTAATGGACATAGTGTTGTCTATGCTGTGTCAATGAATGCTGGCGACCTATCTCTTTGATAGGTCGAGGGATAAGAGCCTATACGAAGATGGGGAATCGAAGCGAAAATTCGCTATTTTGAGGCAGGTTTTTCGGTTTTTTAAGGCGAATAGCGGGCTATTTAACAAAAAAAAGCGGAAAACCTGACCAAAAGGGCGGATTTGCAGCCGATTATCCCGTTTTCGTATAGGCTCTAAGGGTTTATGGGGCTTTTTGTCTTTAACAAGAGCTGGTTTCTTACCAAGAAAACTCAATACCGACATTAGCGGTGCGTCCTCGATAGGGCATACCAGAAGACAAACCAAGCACTTTAGAAGCACTGAAATATTCTTCGTCTAATAGGTTATTGACTCGAGCCACTAAATGTAAATCAGCATCTACACGATAACGAATCGCTGCATTGAAATGCCAGTAAGATTCTAAGGGAATAAAAGTGGTTCTATTCATTCGGTACTCTACATCATCATGAAAATAACCATTGAGGTTAAAGTTCCAATTGGGTAATTGGTAATTCAAAATCAAGGCAACGCTTTGTTGAGGAAAATAACGCGAAGTATCTTGTCCACCAGGTAAGTAGGTATAGGCTAAACGTAAAGACAGATTTTGTATGGGTTGAATGCTGGCTTCGAGTTCTAAGCCAGAAGTTTTCACTATCCCATCTTGATTGGCAAAAATCTGAATCCCTCCATTTGGGGTGGTATCAATTAAATCCGAATGCCAATTGTAAAAATAAGTGAGTGTGGTTTGTAGTTTATGTTGTGGATAGGATTGTAGCCAAGCCATTTCAGCCGTTTTAATTTTTTCTGCATTGAGTTGTGCATTGCCCGGCTGTCCAGAGATTTGTCGTAAAGAAGGTGCGCGAAAAGCTTCACCATACAACCATTTGAATTGAGTGCTGCGACGTGGAGAATACAATAAAGCTAAACGTGGATTCACGGATTGACCAAAATCAGAATAATGATCATAACGCACGCCTAAAGTGGCGGAGACTTGATCATGAATATGGTATTTGTCCTGCACATAAACGCCAAAAATATCGCGCCCGGTTTCATTCACAGATACACTATTTTCACGCGCCGTATTTCCATAATAAGCCACGTCCACCTGTGCATCATTAAACAACAAATCAAAAGCGGCTCCATAATCAAAATTTACTTGAAAGCGGTTTTTATCAATGTCAGCTTTGCGCCAAGTCAGACCTGCAAACAATTCATGTTTAGAAGTGAGCCAATAACTCCCATCCAGATTCAAATGCCAACCGTGTTCCTTAGAGACTTCGCCATTTAAGATAGGTACCGGACCAAATAACGCCGACAACAGGCTTTCTGCTCCACTATCTCGTGCCAAAATGTCGGTTTGATATTCAGTATAACCACCGCTGACCGTCCATGTGTATTTGGCGGTATCCGCGCCTTTATAAGTCACATGGATGTCGGTTTGATCGGTATGAGAATAATTAGGCAGGGTATCCGTAGCAGCTTCTTCATGTGGATAAGTCGTCTGCCGATCCATGTAACGCAATCCCAAGGAGAGCTTTTTATAGCGCAGATTCAGTGCCACATCTCGCCCGCTACGGGGGTCTTCGCCAGGTATTGTACCCGCATACACCTTTCCATCATCTTTAAAATAACGGGTTGAAGCAGACACCCCCCAGTCAATATTTTGTTGCGCCGCTGCTACATATATTTCGCGTTGTCCTATATCGCCCGCACTGATAAAGGCTTGATTGACATCTTGAGCCGTTACAATATTCACGACTCCTAAGAAAGCGCTCGTGCCATATAAAGCAGAACCGGGTCCTCGAATAATTTCAATTTGTTTAACATTATGTAAAGGCAGGTAATGATTAATGGCTAAAGCCCCGCCTCCGGTTTCATCATTCAAACGTTTGCCATCAATCATGAATAAAATATTGTAAGACGCTTGTGGTGAAGTTTGGCCCCGCGCCGATACGGTGTAACCTGAACCAAAAATCACTTCTTTGGTACTAAAAAAACCGGGCACAAAGTTTAATACTTCTTCTATTGAAGTGAGTCCCATGGCTTGCAATTCACGACGACTAAAAACAGTGACTGAAGAGGGCGCTTCAAATACATTTTCTAAGGTTTTAGAAGCCACTTTAACTTTAAGTTCAAATAACTCAGGCATGGATAAACTTAATAGCTTTTGAATACTGAGTGGGTCTGCCTCTTCAGTTGCTTGTAAACTAAAAGGCAGACATAAATAACCACTGGCTATCACCATTAGCAGACCTGTTTTCATAATGAATTCTCTTCTAATAATAAACATCGTACAGAATGCTGTGCGTTTAATGATTTTATCTGTGGTTGAATCGTTTTGCAGGATTCCATAGCTAATCGACAACGGGTATGAAAACGACAACCACTCGGTGGGTTGAGCGGGGAAGGAACATCGCCTTGTAAACAAGCCGATTGTGGCGGCGTATCAGGATCAGGTACCGGATTGGCTTTTAATAGCGCTTGCGTATAAGGATGTTGAGCGTGTTCAAACAAAGTCTGGGTGGGGGCTATTTCAACAATCTGTCCTAAATACATCACGGCAATTCGATCTGCCAAATGACGCACTACATTCAGATCATGAGAAATAAACAAATAAGATAATTCAAAATCGGTTTGTAATTGTTTTAATAAATTAATGATCTGAGCTTGAATAGACACATCTAAGGCTGACACCGCTTCATCACACACTATAAATTTCGGTTGTAAGGCCAAAGCGCGAGCAATACCTATGCGTTGGCGCTGACCGCCTGAAAATTCATGAGGATAACGGCAGTGATACAGAGGGTCGAGGCCCACACGGGCGAGCAGTTCTTCGACTTTTTGCTGATGGTTGTGGCGTTGCGTGAGTCCATGCACCTGCATGGCTTCTCCAACAATATCGCTGACGGTCATGCGTGGGTTAAGCGAGCTATAGGGGTCTTGAAACACCATTTGTAAATGTTGGCGCATCTGCCGTAAAGCATTGCCCTGCAATGCCCGCAAATCTTGCCCTGCAAATACAATGTCACCCGCTGTGGGTTCCTGTAAACGCAGCAAACAACGCCCTACCGTGGTTTTGCCGCAACCCGATTCTCCCACTAATGCCAAAGTTTCGCCGGGATAGACCTCAAAAGATACGTCATCGACGGCACGTACCCAATTAGACACACGCGACAGTAAACCGCTACGCACGGGGAAGTATTTTTTTAAATGCTGGACGGAAATAAGAGGAGTCATGTTTTAATCACTTTTGTGACACAAAAGCTTCTTTTCGCGGGAAGTTGAACGGCTAAAACGTGCAAAAATCGTTTCTGCTCTACGCTGATGTTGATGAGCGTAGCGTTCATGGGATGGATTCGGTGACGGTACTGTGAAATAAAGTGCGTTCATCGTTTTTGCTGCCACAAGCTATTAATTTTAGCGTGGCTTAGTAGTATGTTTTGCTGGCTTTGTAGGTCTCGATAACGCTGCAATAAAGCTTGTCGTACACTCAAAGCACTTTGGTAAGAAGACAATGCGGCTGAGGTATCTTGCTGTAATGCCTGCACATCGCCGAGTTTATCATAGGCCACTGCTAAAGCGCGTTGAGGCGGGCGGCTTTTTTCCGTGTCCGCTGCCTGCTTAAAATAGATCAATGCAGTTTGATAATGTTTCGCTGCGGGTGCGTATTCGCGTTTATCTTGATGCAAATCCCCTATGCGCTGATAGCTCAAAGCTAAGTCGCGTTGGCTGCTCGCTTTATCGGGGGCTAACTTGAAGAGTTGTTGCGACATGTTTAAGGCATTTTGATAACTTTTTAACGCGGGTTCGCGGTGTTTTAAGCGTTCTTGTAACCTCCCGATTTGATCATAATTGCGCGATAACTGCTGCAAAATATCTTCGGAAGGCGGGGCTTCTCGATACACTTCCAAACGTAATTTCAAACCCTGTTGATGCAAAGCCAGCGCGTTAGCCCATTGTTTTTCAGCTTTTTGTTCAGCCGCTAATTGATCCAATTTAGCTGGAGTGAGAGCGGCTTTAGGACGTGGAGCGGGTTTCTCCTCTGTGTCTGCTGCCATCACAGGCACGGGCTGAAGTGGGGCAAATTCAGCATCATCCAGCAGTGGATGTGGCACGATTTGAGGCAGAACAGGCATTGTTACAGGCGCGGGAGTGGGAGTCGCAGACACTCTGTCGGTGTTGTTGGCAGCAGGAGAATGGGATTCAGACACCCACCATTTTTGCTTAAAGGTGTCAAAATATGCTTGCACGGTGTCTTGATAATAGGGTAAAAAAACCACCGCCATCGCCAACACACAGACTAAAAGCCCCATAAGTACAGCGGGTTGCCAAGGAAAATAGCGTTTAAAAGCGGCTTTATCATCCAATTCTTCTAGGGCTGGCGGAGGCGCTGAAGGCGCGGATGGAACCAAGACGACAGCCTGCTGAGATAAGTAGTGCAAGGTGTGCAAAACAGGAGCCTGTACTCCTATCCATTGCGTTGGCTCTTGTGCTTCCTGCCAAAAAACATGATGTTCTAATAACCGATCTAAGCATTCCCGCTGCATTCCCTCATCGCTAAAATGGCTTAAGGGTTTACGTCCCGTATAAAACCCTTTTTCATGAGCATCTATTGCAAAAACGCGCAATACGCTCTGTATCGCTTCACGTTCGGCGGTTGATTTGATCGGCATAACAAGGCTGATATAACGAGTCAGCGCGTCGGATAATTCACCGATACGAGCCTTATCTTGCCCCTGTTGTATCAACATGAATTCGGCTTGCAGAGCGATTAAAGGCTGAGATGGTTGCTGTAAAGCATTGAATAATTGCGTATGTAATCCCGCATCCTGCGCAGGCTTTGACAAACTCGCTTGTAACATCGTGTGCCATTGCTCAGCTTGTGGTACAGGCAAGCGATATTGTCCAGAACCCGATAATAATTGCGCAAATCCTGCACAGGCTTTGAGAGGTTCCAAAGCCGCCTTATCCACACTGGCTAAAATCCAACAACGTCCACTGCTGGCTAATTGCGCCAAGCGTTCGCCCAGCATATCGCGCTGTGCTTGAGTAAAGTGCGGCAGTAGCACCTGTTCCAAATTTTCAATCAACAACACCAAACGCGCCGCAGGCGCTGTGTCTTCAGGCTCGGCAGGGGCTTGAGCCAACATATCTAAGGTGGTTTTAAGCAATAATTCGGCGGCGGTGCCGTGATCCGTCAATAAATCCGCCAATTGCTCGGTATGCAAATGATGTTTTTTCAATTCCGGCAAAGCGCAGAGCAAGGCGGCCGCTAAACCCTGCCAAGGCGCTTCTAAATGATCACTGGGATACCAAATAGCATGTCGCCAAAGCGCAGTGGCTAAGTGCTCATCAGCCGCCAATAAAGGTAATACGCCTGCGCGTAGCAAAGAGGATTTACCACTGTCAGGCTCTCCCACCACGGCTAAAAATGTGCGCCCATGCTCGCCTTGATGTCGCCAAGTCGAGAAGATGTCCTGTGCTAAAGCCTGTGACCCAGGAAAATGCTGCGCCTGTGCGGTGTTAAACGGGGCTAAACCGGGAAGAAAAAGTTGTGTTGTCATAATGTCTCAAGTGTGTCTTGCAAGAGCGTGTGTAACTTCACATTATAAGGCTCCCTCGCAAATATCCATACCAACAAAAGCAGCAAAATATGTCCTTTAGAGCCTATCTGCAAAGAAGCCTCTGCGCTCACGCAGAATTTCAGTACAATGCACGCCCATGAAATCGCATAAACTTCTTCGCCTTATTACAGAACTTCAGGACACAGGCGCAGTCGAACTTGATCTTAGTGACCGCTGCCTATTGGATTTACCTGCTGCCATTGAACAGTTACAACACCTGGAAAAAATCAATCTCAGTGGTAATGAGCTGCTGGCTGTGCCTGATGTTTTATTTCGCCTACCCCGTTTACGGCATTTAGATTTAAGCCGTAATTTATTGCAAACCCTGCCTCCCGACTTTGTTCAATTACAGTCATTACAGCACTTGAACTTAAGCCATAATGAAATACGTGAATTTCCGCTGGAAATTCTTTCCCTAACACAGTTGCAACAATTGCAATGTACCCATAACCGGATTCGTTTATTACCGGACGATATTCATCAACTTCAAGCCTTACAGCATGTCAATCTCAGTGAAAATGCTTTAAGTGAACTGCCTGATGGTTTATTTAAACTGGCACAGTTAGAGCGCTTATTACTTAATGATAATGAGCTGGCTCAATTGCCTGAATCCATTATTCAACTACAGGCTTTGGAATACCTCTCGCTCAAAGAAAATGAACTGTCTGCTTTGCCTGACAGCTTGATGCAACTGACTGAATTAGAATATCTCAACCTTAATCACAATAAATTAAAACACTTACCAGAGAATCTAGGCCAGTTATCCTGCCTGCGTCAGTTGCATTTATATGACAACCAACTGAGCCAATTACCTGCCAGCATTGCACAATTAAAACAACTACAGCGCTTAGATTTAAGTGATAATGTACTAGAAGTGCTCAATCCGCACATATTCAATCTACCGCAACTGCGCTGGCTCGATTTGTATGATAACGAACTAGAAGACATCCCCCCCGGTATAGAACGACTACAGGAACTTATTGAATTGGATATTAGTCATAATTTATTGACTAATATTCCGAGTGATGTTTTCTTTTTATTGAAAATACGGCGTTTAGATTTAAGCTACAATAGCATTATTGAGTTGCCTGATGGCATAGAGAATCTACAGCATATCCAACGCCTAGACTTAAACGGTAATGAATTCGCTCACTTAAATGACGGCATCTTTCAATTGCCTCAATTACAATATCTTGATCTCAGCTACAATGTATTGACTGACATCTCTGTGAATATACACTTGCCGCAATTACGTCGCTTATTGCTCAATGGTAATGAACTCACCGTCTTGCCTGCTTCTATGGGCACCACCATAAAACTCAAACGTTTGGATGTCGGTCATAACGAGCTCTCGGACTTGCCCAAAGAACTAGAGGCGCTTAAAGAACTTGAAAGTTTAGATTTGACCAATAACTTGTTCCACCAGTGCCCCGCGTGCTTGAGTCAATTAAGCCACTTACGCCAATTAGATTTAAGCGGCAATGGTTTGCAAAGTATACAAGCAGAGATTATCAATTTGCCACATTTACAATGGTTGAATCTTAGTCAAAATGCGCTCACAGAATTACCGACTGACGTGCATAATCTCAGCAATTTCAAATTCTTGGACTTAACCGAAAACTCATTGAAAAGCGCTTATCTACGCGCTTGGTCTTCATGGTTTAAGATGGATAACATCAAGTTTGAATAACAGACTTATCATACTGTGCGTAAGGTGAATGAATAAGATGACAGAACTGATGGAACAACTGCGCCAAGCCACAGGTGCTCAGCATCAAATCCTAGAAAAACAAGCCTTTAATCAAGCACTGTTGAATCAAAACTTGCCGCTACAGGCTTATATTGCGCAATTACAACAATATTGCTTGTTACTCGATGTTTTAGAGTCTTGTTTGGACAAACAGGCTCATGAAGCGGTGGGGCAAATATGGCGGGAAGATTTGCGTAAAACGCCGTGGCTGCGAGAGGATTTAGACTTTTTTCAAACCCGATATGAGCTGCCTGCTTTGCCTGCCACGCAAGATTTTATGCATCAAATACAGCACTTAGCGGCTTCAGAGACGGCGGACTTATTGGGAGTTTTATACGTGTTTGAAGGTTCCACGCTGGGAGCCAGCGTGTTACTGCCCTTGTTACAAAAAAACTACTCGTTTGAACAACAGGGTACGGCTTTTTATCGCGCGTATGGCAGCAACACCCGCCCGCATTGGCAGGCGTTTAAGGCTCAAATGAATCAGTTAACACTGGATGCCACGCAGCAGGCAGCGATTATCCAAGCTGCACAGCAGAGTTTTACGCATATTGGCACATTATTAGAGGCGATATATACCGCACAACCTGCCTAAGAGCCTATACGAAGATGGGGAATCGAAGCGAAAATTCGCCATTTTGAGGCAGGTTTTTCGGTTTTTTAAGGCGAATAGCGAGCTATTTGTTGATAAAAAGCGGAAAACCTGACCAAAAGGGCGGGTTTGCAGTCGATTATCCCGTTTTCGTATAGGCTCTAAGAAGCGGTGGGTGAAACGCTCTCATCAGGCGAACAATCAATGGTTTGCCCATTCATTTCTCGGCTATCAAGACTCATCAAATACACATAAGCGTGCATCAAAGCTTCGGGTTCTGGTGCATCACCTGCGGCTTGCCCTGGATAGACTTGGCGGCGTAAACCCGTGAGCGCTTGACCAGGATTAATACTGTTCACACGCACATTCGTATTGTTCTCTAACTCTTCCGCCCAAGTGTGCATCAAGCCCTGTAACGCCCATTTTGAAACACCATAAGCCCCCCAATAAGCTTTGGGTTGCTTGACTTGATTTGAAATGGTAAACACCAATGAAGCATCGCCCGACTTTTTCAATAAAGGCAAACAGGCTTGCGTGAGCATAAAAGGTGCATTTAGATTGACCTGTAAAATTTTATACCAACGCTCAATATCATAAATTTCCAATGGTGTTAAACCACCCAATAACACAGCATTGTGTAACACCCCATCTAAACGCCCAAAAGTCTCTTCTAAACGCTCGGCTAAGTCCTCAAAATCCTTGATACTTGCGCCTTCTAAATTCATCGGATAAATCGCCGCTTGCGGTCCACCTGCCGCTTCGATCTCGTCATACACTTTTTCCAGCTTAGAAGTGGTGCGTCCCAATAAAATGACTGTGGCACCATGTTGCGCAAAGGCTAAAGCCGCAGTTCGTCCAAGCCCAGCGCCCGCACCCGTGACTAAAATCACCCGCTCTGCCAGTGCATCTGGGCGGGGTTGATAATCCTGTAACAACATTAAATCTCCTTAATTTGAAGAGGTGATGCAAAGGCTTGATGCGGCGCTTGAAAACCGACTCTAGCACCAAAAAAATACCATTGCTGACTGTGTGAAAGATAAGGTAAAGCCTAAGAGCCTATACGAAGATGGGGAATCGAAGCGAAAACTTGACCAAAAGGGTGGGTTTGCAGCCGATTATCCCGTTTTCGTATAGGCTCTAAAACCTAACTCACAAGATTATTTTTTGCCAACCAGTTCTATGGCATAACCATCAGGGTCTTCAACAAAAGCAATAATCGTCTTTCCGGCATTCATCGGGCCCGCATCACGCAATATTTGACCGCCTTGTCGTTTGATCTCATCAGTGGCTTGATAAACATCATCCACTTCTAAAGCAATATGTCCATATGCATTGCCCTGTTCATAAGCCTCCACACCCCAGTTGTAAGTCAATTCAATCACGGTGTTTTCCGCTTCATCGCCATACCCCAAAAACGCCAGAGTAAACTGTCCATCCGGGTATTCTTTCTGACGCAATAATGTCATGCCCAACACCGTGGTATAAAACTCAATGGATTTTGATAAATCTCCCACACGTAACATGGTATGTAAAATACGCATCATAAGCTCCTTTTCTTAAACTAGGCTGGTTGTAAAACGACTGGTTTTAATGCGTTTTTTGATGTTTAACCCTGCAAGGGCAGCATTGATATAGCCCAGAGCAACACCCTGAGTAGAATAATGTTTTCAATTAAAACCATTATATCCAAACCAGACTTAAAACCCAAAAATTGAACAGAAATATCGGAAAACCTGGTAGCAAAAAACAAACTTATTCTAAAATAGAAAACATCGTATAAACCCTGATATTCTCTTTATTCTAATAAAATCTGCTCAACAAGTTCACCTATTTCAAATACTGCTCGATTTTCAAAAGGAGACGGTTTTTTAGCCATCAAACCATTGGGTTCATTTAAGCTTTGAATACAGGCATGAAGTTGTTGAGCGGTTTTGAACTGCAATCCCTGGTGCTGTTCTTCTACCCAGGAAGCATTGTCTACTTCATGAGGCATGACATGACTGCTATCTAGTAAAACTGGCAAACCCAAGGCAATGCTTTCCATAATGGTGCCAGGGCCTGGTTTACCGACTAAAAAATCGGCTATTTGCATGTAATACGGCACCTCTTTGCTATACCCCATCACAATTTTTTCATAGCGTGTAGACAATGAGTTGAGGTGTTTTTGCAAGCCTTCATTCCTACCACAAATAAAGATAAGCTGCACACCTATCTTTAATTTATTCAGTTGCTTAGCCAGTTTTAAAACACGCTTAGGAGGGTGACCGCCGTACAAACACAAACCTATAGGTATACCAGGCTTTAATCCTAGCTTTTTTCGTTCTGCATCAATATCTAATGCCTCATGCTGCAAAAAACGTGGATCAATCACCGCACCCGATAATGATATAACTTTGCTTTTATCCGGTTGATAACGCAGAGCTTGTTGATAACCTTTTTCAGTACCTGATGCCATGTAAGTGGTTTTATCTGTAATAAACCAAGCTCCACAAGGCACTAACCAACGCCAAAACCAGGATTGTTCTTCGTATTCAAATAGATCAGTTTGAATGATTAAAAAAGGACAACGTTGATGGATGGCATGAGCAATTTCTCGATTTAAAATGGGAATGACAGAAATCACTAAATCGGGTTTTTCGCGCTCAAAAAAATCCGCAAAACGCTGAGCAAAATGCTTGCGATGAGGGACTACAAAGGAATAATAAACAGAAAAGAAAAAGAACTTATAAAAGAAGTGTGAGGCTTCATTTTGTAAAATGAATTTATTGTAAATATCCTCCCCTGATACGCCTATAAATTTTGCTGAATAATCCAAGTCCAGCAATAATTCTTGAAATAAACTGACTGTTTTTATCTGTCTATTATCTTGTTGTAGTGCTTGTGACAGTACGTGAGCCGTTTGTTTATGCCCCCCACCAGATTCATTCGATAGAATGAGGATTTTTTTCATTATTATCTCCAACCATTTATCAGCAAAATATTATGCTATTTTCATAAATTAATTATCTTTTTTAAGTCTAAAATGTGGGTTCAAAGTAGAATTTCAAAAAAGAATAGCATTTAATTTTTTTCGATGAAACGTATTGAGTAAGCGCATCTTATTTAAAGAAAATCGCTTAATAAAGTGTCTGGCATGAGTGAACACTTATTTTTTAAAACCTTGACCATTGAGTTTATGAAGTTCTAGATTAACATCCAACACTTTCAACGAAAAAAGAGGTTCTACCACTATGTTCACTATTTTGGCAGACAAACAGACGGGCGGTTTGTTTTATTAGTTCTTGTGTCATTGGTGACATCACAAATGAGATAGCACTCTATGTATAAGCTCTAGGTGCAAGGCATGAGACGGCTTATTCGTTAAACTTTTTACAGTTTACGGTGATTCATTGTCCTTATGAAGGAAAGTGATGAAGGATGAGGATAATGATGGGCACGCTACGCTTTGCCCATCCTACCTCGCTTTATCTACTGATAGACTCGGATAGACATTATTTCAAACATAATAAGCAGTTTGAGTCATGAGTTTAGAGGTGTACTGCATGGCTTGCTTAAGGGGTTTCGGTAGGGGGGCTCCCCCTGCTTTTAGAGCGACAGTGGCATGATGCTTTTCATCTATTTTCATTTGCTGCAAAATGGCACGGCTCTTTTCATCTTCTGGGGGCAGTTGTGATAAATGTGAGTCTAAATGTCGAATCACTTGGCGCTCGGTTTCAGCTACAAAACCTAGGCTCCATTTATCTCCCGCTGCTCCGGCTATAGCACCGATTAAAAATGAGCCTGCATACCAAAACCCGCCTAAATAACTGACATGGCTATCGAGTTCTAGCAAACGTTGCTCACACCACACAAGATGATCATTTTCTTCTTTTGCAGCGTGTTGCATTTGTTCTCGAACTTCGGGTAAACGTGCGGTTAGTGCTTGCCCTTGATACAGTGCTTGAGCGGCGATTTCTCCTGCATGATCCACGCGCATTAAACCCGCAACATGGCGTTTTTCTTCTTCAGAGAGTTCAGTCTCTTCAAAAGCTTTGGCGGGATTAGCGCGTGCAGTAGTCTGCGGTTTGCCCAATAAGGTACGCAGCCCTTGATCGACATTGATAATGAACCGATCCGTTAAATTCAATTTCCTCATCATGTTTCTTTACCCCACAACTTGCTTTTCAAAAATGGCTAAGGCGCGTGCGACGGATTGATCCATATTGTAATACTGGTAATCCCCCAAACGTCCTGCAAAGAGCACTTTGTCTTTTATTTGCTCAGCTTCTTGTTGATATTTCTTATACAGTTCTTTGTATTCTTCTTTGGGAATCGGGTAATAGGGATCGTTTTGACCGCGTACATAAGGTTGAGGATACTCGGCAACACTGGTGCTGCCAAAATGTCGTTGTCCGGTGAGATGTTTGAATTCAGTGATGCGGGTAAAGTTGTATTCGTTGGGGTAATTGACCGTGCCGACGGCTTGAGTTTTTTCTTGGTCGGTGTATTGCAGATCAAAATGTACACTGCGGTAAGGTAATTCACCATGCATGTGTTCAAAATATTCATCAATTGGGCCGGTGAACAACATTCGTTTGAATTGAATGTCTTTTTGAACGGTTTGATAGGAGGTATTGAGCAGAATACGAATGTTGGGATGCTTGAGCATATTTTGAAACATCGCAGTGTAGCCATGAAGTGGCAAACCTTGATAAGCATCTTGGAAATAACGATTGTCACGACTGAGATAAATAGGCACGCGAGCGGTGACGGAAGCGCCTAAATCTTCTGGGGTTAAATCCCATTGTTTAAGGGTGTAGCCACGAAAGATTTTTTCATAAATATAATCGGCTAAAAATTTCAAATCACCACTGGCACTGTCGCGCAGTTTTAGAATAGGCACTTTGATGTTAAAGCCGTAGTTCTCTAGCAGTTGTTGTTCTAGCTTTGCGGCATACTGTTGTGGAAATAAAGCATAGAGTGAATTGAAATTAAACGGCACGGGGACTTTTTGCCCGTCAATCACGCCTAATACTTCATGATAATAAGGTCGCCACTGTGTAAATTGCGCCAGATAATCCCATAGGTAGCGAGCATTGGCGTGAAAAATATGCGGCCCATATTGGTGTACCAATACGCCGTTTTCATCATAATAATCATAGGCATTACCGCCGATGTGGTTGCGCTGGTCAACCAGTAATACGGTTTGGTCTAATTGGCTGGCAATTCTTTCTGCTAGAACGCTACCTGTAAATCCTGCTCCGACGATCAGCCAGTCTACTTGCATAACATGCTCCTGTTGTTGGCTCAAACTGATGTAACGCATAGAGTCTTAAGCTCAAGAAGCTGTATGCGCGGCATTAATATGTCGTTTATTCTAACCCACCTTAGCCTCGATACGAACCGAGGATCATCAGCAGCAAAAGCTCATTTTTACAAAAATTTAGTCAGAAATACCTCATACCATTGACCCAGTGGTGTGGCCCTAGGCTATATAGATGGCTCCCTGTTAGGGCTAAAGAATCAACTATTGAATGACTGATGTAGACACTTATTTCTTAAGAAGAGAGCTGGCTTATAGAAAAAGCTAGGATGTAAGGGCTTGATGTTTAATGGGTGTTTAACCCCTTCATTCTTTCCAAAACGGCTTTTGCTTACGAAAGGTATTCCAAGTTTGTTCTAATGTGCCTTTTTTTAAACTGTGCTTAGCAGCATACCAACCTTGTAGGAAATGACAGCCTGGATGTTCAAAATCTAATGCCGCTGGTTCAAACAAATTACGAGTGCTTAATGCTTCATGCTGGCTACTGAGCTTTTCACGCAATTGGTCTAACCAATCCACATAACTTTGTTGTTTATGGCGGGTATGTTTGTTTTTTTGAAATAAACTACTGAAAAAACTCAATAAGGTTTGTGCTCGATTGCAATCTAACCAAAATGTCTGTTGTTCTTCTAGTTTTAATTCCGCCCATTGTTCTGGCCATGCTTTTAAGCGTTTATGTTGCTTAGATAAGCGTTTACGCGCAAAAGTGAGTAATGGCATGTGCCATTTTTCTTGTATCTCGCTAGACACTTTTTGCTTCCAACCGGATTCCAATAACCATATCTGCAATTGCAGTAAAAACCGCGTATAACGCGATTCATGCAATATCGTAGCGATGCTCTCATGGGCTTGCATGGCGTGTTGTGTCACAGTGACGGCGAGTTCTCGTAAATCTGCTTGCTGCCCCACTTCTAATTCAATGGCTTCTAAAATATCGTTGAAAACATCCCAAGCATGAGCATGATCAAAGGTGTTTTCTAACCAAGTAAGTTCGGCTAATAAATGCTCTGTGTTGTGCGCAGGTAGCCATTTACGGCATAAAGCAAAACAGGTTTGCAGGTGATGCACGGCAAGACATAATTGTTGTAAACCGCTGCTGGAGGTGTCGTCGTCAAATACGGCGGCTTCGTTGGCTTGTAGGTGCATTAAGTAATGCGACAATAGCGTCATAATGGCTTCTTCAGCAGACATTTGCGTATCTAATACGGGCGGTGCTGCTGATATAGCTTTAATGCTTTGCGGATGTGATAAAGCATAGCCCCGCTGGGCTTTACTGGCATTTTCTACGGTTAAGGGCAGTTCTTCTAAAAACTCTAAAGCCAATCGTAATAAGCTGCTCGATGAGCCTTGTTTCAGTTCTAATTCCACTTCACAAATTGGGGTACGTTGATCGCCTTGATAGACCTCACCTTGATCCAAGCAGACTTCAATTAAATCATCGTGTTCGGTGGTTAATTGCCATGTCGTGCGATGAAAATCACTGGTAAATACTGGTTCTATGCGTTGACGTAATACGGGATCAGCGACAATGCTGTCTTGCACTATTTTAGGTAAACAAGAAAAATCTATTTTATTTTCAATAACTTCCGCCTCCCATTCGTGACGCTGGTGCAAGCCGCCTACTGATGAACCTGCACTTTTCATGGTTTGAATCCATCTATCACCTTCGCGTCGCACTCGCAAGCCTACTTTGGCTTGTTTTAATTCTAATTCGGGGGTGTCGTAATAGGTGCCAATTAAATGTTGTTGTTGGCAAGTGTCAGCACACGCTTGGAGTAAAGGATGTTGTTTGAAAGCATCAATGGCTGTGGCGGGGATATTCAGTTTGAGTTCTGTTTCAGTGGGCATGAGTCGTATCCGGTGAAAAATGATGTCTATTATTGCTTATTTCTGTGACAGAAAAACCTAAAAAAGCCGCTTAATGCGGCTTTTTTAGGTTTATGTACATATATGAAGTTGATTAATGCAGACTGGCAGGCCCTCCAATAGAACCTTCACCGGGATCATCTTGATTCTTTTTCTGCATCAGTTCATCGTCATCATCATCAGGCGTTTTATCATTATCGTCACGATCTTCCCAATTTTCTGGCGGCGGTACAGGCAGACGTTCCATTAACGCATTAATTTGTTCTATATCAATGGTTTCATATTTGATCAAAGCCTCGGCCATGGCATGTAAAATATCCATGTTTTCATTGATCAAGGTGGTTGAACGTGAATAATTGCGATCAATCACTGAGCGAACTTCTTCATCAATAATGTGCGCGGTATCATCAGACAACAGTTTGTGTTGCGTAACACTATGACCTAAAAAGACTTCACCTTCTTCCTCACCGTAACTTAAAGGTCCTAAACGTTCAGACAATCCCCAACGAGTGACCATATTGCGAGCAATGCTGGTGGCTCTTTCAATATCATTGCTGGCACCTGTGGTCACCGCCTCAGCACCAAAAATCACTTCTTCGGCAATACGCCCACCAAATAATGAAGAAATTTGGCTTTCTAGGCGTTCTTTGCTGAGACTGTAGCGATCTTCTTCAGGTAAGAACAGAGTCACACCCAAGGCACGTCCACGCGGAATAATACTGACTTTATAGACGGGATCATGCGATGGCACCAAACGTCCCACAATCGCATGTCCTGCTTCATGATAAGCGGTGAGTTTTTTCTCTTTTTCACCCATGACCATGGATTTGCGCTCAGCACCCATCATGATTTTATCTTTGGCTTTTTCAAAGTCGTCCATTTCGACCAAACGCTTATTACTTCGCGCAGCAAACAAAGCGGCTTCATTCACGAGATTGGCTAAATCAGCACCAGAAAATCCTGGTGTACCGCGTGCGATGATTTTGGGATTCACGTTATCCGCTACAGGTACTTTGCGCATGTGAACTTTAAGAATCTGTTCACGTCCACGAATATCGGGGAGTGGCACGACCACTTGGCGATCAAAACGACCGGGGCGTAATAAGGCGGGATCAAGCACGTCAGGACGGTTGGTGGCGGCAATCACAATGACCCCTTCATTGCCTTCAAAACCATCCATCTCGACCAGTAATTGGTTTAAGGTTTGTTCGCGTTCATCATGACCGCCCCCTAATCCTGCGCCACGATGGCGACCTACAGCGTCGATTTCATCAATGAAAATAATGCAAGGTGCATGTTTTTTCGCCTGCTCAAACATGTCACGTACACGAGAAGCACCAACACCGACAAACATTTCCACAAAATCAGAACCTGAAATGGTGAAGAAAGGTACTTTTGCTTCGCCTGCAATCGCACGCGCCAACAACGTTTTACCCGTACCAGGGGAACCGACCATTAATACGCCACGAGGAATTTTGCCACCCAAGTTTTGGAATTTGCCAGGATCGCGTAGGAATTCGACCAATTCGGATACTTCTTCTTTGGCTTCATCACAACCCGCGACATCATTGAAAGTGACTTTGACTTGATCTTCTTCGATCATGCGAGCACGGCTTTTACCAAAAGACAGCGCTCCACGACCACCGCCGCCCTGCATTTGACGCATGAAGAAAATCAATAAACCAAACAACAACAGCATAGGGAACCAGGAAATAAAAATCTGCATCAAAATAGATTGTTGTTCAGGTGGACGACCTTCCACAGTGACGTGTTTCTCTAATAGATCATTAATCATCAGAGGATCACCAGGACTATAGGTGGTAAACACTTCACCCGTTTTCATTTGTCCACGAATAGTACGACCTTCAATGATGACTTTTTGCACCTGACCTTGTTTTACAGCTTGGTAAAATGCGGAGTATTCCATTTGTTGCGCACTGGGGGTACGCGGCCCAAAATTGTTAAATAGCATCATCAGCACAAGTGCGATGATGACCCAAAGCAAAAGGTTTTTTAACATGTCATTCACTATGTTTGCCTCATTGTATTTGTTAAGAATGTTGATTTATCAAGTCTGTGCAAACTGATAAACCTTCCAGAGTATCGGTTTTCAAAAAAAAAAGCTATGGGGTTAAAATTTCGTCATTATTGAGCCACACATCTCGCTACTTGGCTGAATATCCCTGCTTATAAAAGGGGAAGCGGATACATCGCATTAAAACGTGACAGTCTTCTGGCTAGACCTTTTTGAACTTATCAAGATGGACTTTATGCCCTGCTTTTTAAGGCTGTCAACTTAAGCCCCGTAACAAAAAGCAGCGGGATTGACCCGATTTTTTCGTTCGTTTGAAAAGCGTAGTGATGCGTGTCACGTTGTGAACGGCAATATCCGCTGTTTTGCAGTCGGTGTCTTAAGAGCCTATACGAAAATGGGATAATCGGCTGCAAACCCGCCCTTTTGGTCAGAATTTCCGCTTTTTTTCGTTACACGCCCGCTATTCGTCTTAAAAAACCGAAAAACCTGCCTCAAAATGGCGAATTTTCGCTTCGATTCCCTATCTTCGTATAGGCTCTAAGCCTAGACAAGTCTTTTATCTGATAATGGCGCAAGTGTTTTTTTTCTCAATGCCTTTCACATAAAATGTCTATATCGTAATCCCTGCTCTCATTACGATCTTTATCTTCACTATTTTATTTAATCTCTATCGCCCTACTTTGCACTATTTTGATGCGTATAATGACGGCTGCGCACTATTATGCGGCAAAGGTATGTTTGTAAACGACCTTCCACATCATGAATCTATTTGAAATCAAGGCTGTAATATGCTTGGAAAAATGGCATACTTCCTGCGCTTAGGGCTGTTGCATGGACTGTTGAGACAGTTCTTTAATCTGCATACCCCGTTTGACATTACAAATTAAAGAGGAGTTAAGACCCTATGTCTGGTGAAAATGTGCTGACAATGATCAAAGAAAATGACGTGAAATTTATTGATTTCCGTTTTGTAGATACTCTCGGTAAAGAACAGCACGTTACTGTGCCCACTACCGCCATTGATGAAGATTTGTTTGAAGACGGTAAAATGTTTGATGGCTCTTCTATCTCTGGTTGGAAAGGTATTAATGAATCTGACATGATTCTGTTACCTGAAGCAAGCACCGCTGTATTAGACCCCTTCACTGAAGAAGCCACCATCAACCTGCGTTGTGATGTCATCGAACCTTCTACCATGCAAGGTTATGATCGTGATCCTCGCTCTTTAGCAAAACGTGCTGAAGCCTACTTAAAATCAACAGGTATTGCAGATACTGCTTACTTTGGCCCAGAAAACGAATTCTTCATATTCGATGATGTACGCTGGGGTGCGGACATGAGCGGCAGTTTTGTCAAAGTGGATTCTGAAGAAGCGGAATGGAATTCTGAGCGCGTCTATAATGATGGCAATATGGGGCATCGTCCTGGTGTGAAAGGCGGTTATTTCCCCGTCCCACCGGTGGACTCTTTGCACGACATGCGTGGTTCCATGTGCTTAATCTTAAACGAAATGGGCTTAACTTCTGAAGTACATCATCACGAAGTAGCGACTGCGGGTCAATGCGAAATCGGCGTAGGTTTTAACACCTTAGTGAAAAAAGCCGACGAAGTATTAATCCTGAAATACGTCATCATGAATGTGGCTCACGGTTATGGCAAAAGCGCTACGTTCATGCCTAAACCATTAGTGGGTGACAATGGTAGTGGTATGCACGTACACATGTCTTTAGCTAAAAATGGTGAAAACATGTTTGCGGGTGATAAATATGGTGGTTTATCTGAAACTGCACTGTATTACATCGGCGGTATTATCAAACATTCGCGTGCGCTGAATGCTTTTACCAATGCCACCACCAATAGCTACAAACGCTTAGTACCTGGCTTTGAAGCACCTGTTATGTTGGCTTATTCCGCACGTAACCGCTCCGCTTCTATCCGTATCCCTTACGTATCAAGCCCTAAAGGCCGTCGTGTTGAAGTGCGTTATCCTGATTCCACAGCCAATCCTTATTTTGCTTTTGCGGCTATGTTAATGGCAGGTCTTGACGGCATCCAAAACAAGATTCACCCTGGCGAAGCAATGGATAAAGATTTGTATGACTTACCACCAGAAGAAGAGAAAAACATTCCTCAAGTTTGTTATTCCCTGGATCAAGCTTTAGAAGAATTAAACAATGACCGTGAATTCCTCAAAGCAGGTGGTGTATTCACTGATGATTTGATTGATGCTTATATTGCTTTGAAAATGGAAGAAGTCACTCGTTTACGTATGACCACGCATCCTGTTGAATTTGATATGTACTATAGTCTGTAACACAGTGCTGTATGCTGTTATAGCAAATGTAGGGATAACACGCCTTAAAGCCATGTTATTCCCTATATGCCCATTTTATTTGCTATATAAAAAGCCGTCGGGAGCGCACTCCCGACGGCTTTTTTGATCCTGCAATGGATGTATTCATACAACGAAATAGAGAAGATTTGGGATTATGATGAAGAATGAGCGCTCTATCTCGTTTTATTTGAATAAACGCATATGAGATTCACTATCTACGCACTACACCTCAAACTTTTCCTTGAAGTTCAATTTTATACAAAATGAGAGCGATGTAATGATTAATTATCAATAACTTAAATTATTTTTCATAGGTTGATTCCAATAGTTTCTGAAATTAAATTTGACATGCCTTTGCAGAAGCCATAGAATTCGCGCTTTCAAAACGTCGGGGCATAGCGCAGCCTGGTAGCGCATCTGCTTTGGGAGCAGAGGGTCGGGGGTTCGAATCCCTCTGCCCCGACCACTTTTATAGTTTTTAGTGCCCGTAGCTCATCTGGATAGAGCATCGGCCTTCTAAGTAAAAATTGGACCCATAACGGGAAACAAAACTGTTATGGTGGATGGTGCTATATCGGTGAAACCTGTCAAATGGCAATACCGAGGAAACCTAAAGCTGCTTCTTAAGCTTTATCCGTCACGAAGGGACAGAGCATCTGTCGGTAGCGACGGAGAATAAGTATTATAAGGGATCCGTAGAGGCCATACGCACCATGCCTGCAATGGCAAAGATATGGTCCAGACCACAAACATTAGACTTGCGCAATGCAGCAAATGGCAGTGAAAACTGTAGTGGTATGAAGCCGAGGGTAACAGGTTCGAGTCCTGTCGGGCGCGCCAGTTTCTTCAGTCAGCGCAACATCAAAAGTATCATGGTGGACGTAGCTCAGTTGGTAGAGCGCAGGATTGTGACTCCTGTGGTCGTGGGTTCAATTCCCATCGTTCACCCCATTTTCAATACTTTATAAACCTACTCATACATATTGTGGCTGAATCGCTGCATAACTCACCAAGCCAGCAAGCTACCAATACCCCTCCAACCCAATCCACAAAATACTGGCTTTTAGATCATGTTTAATATGTCAATTAAGCAAAACGCCATGTTGTTTTCCATTTTCACCAGATACTAGCAAGACTCAACCACCCTTCAAGTTTGCAAATCTCCCTATTAATTGCCCCACCACGCGCTGATCGCGGATAAACCCTAGGCAGGGCTTTGTGGGACGTGACAACGGTTTTGTGCTGCTGCTACGCCACTTGCATTATCTACGCTGCAAAGCAGTGTTGAACTTGATGTGCTTGACATGGGGGTTTGCCGAGTTTCAACGCCTTTTGCAAACGGATTATTATGCTTTGGTGTCTCTCAGCGCGAACATAGCACCTTTCCTTTTGAGTCACACAGCGACAAATTAAGCGGCAAGACAGGTTTGGATGCTTGAAAGCGATTGGCAGCGCAGACATGAAAAGAGGTGCATCGCTATCGCTCAACACATCTTACATACCCTATAGTACGTAGGATGGACAAAGCGCAGCGTGCCCATCATTGTTTTACCCGTACAGCCCCCCCCCTGTCAGTCCGCAGGGGCAAAAATCTAAAATTAAAAAGAATGTTTAATCTATTCCTGGCTATCTTCATCAGAAGGTGTTTGTTGAGCTTCTGGGATATCCGTCGTTTCTCCAGTCTCTTCCTCCCCAGCTTCTCCCTCTAACTCGTCGCCCAGTTCTGACTCTTCACCATTGTTGAGTTCTACAATCCGCTCAATGCTGACTAATTGTTCTTTATCGGTCAGATTAACCAGCGTCACACCTTGGGTATTGCGCCCAACGATAGACACCCCGGCTACGGGGGTGCGGACTAAGGTGCCGCGATTGCTGATCAGCATCACATCATCATTGTCTTCTACCAGCACAGCCCCGACCACTTGTCCGTTGCGCTCGGTGGTGCGCACGGAAATCACGCCTTTGCCGCCACGGTGTTTGGTGGGGTATTGCTCAATCGGAGTACGATTGCCAAAGCCGTTTTCGGTGGCGGTCAGCACGGTGCCGTCTTGATTCACAATCAGCAGCGCTATGACTTGTTCGCCTTCGTTTAAATTGATGCCGCGCACGCCGCGTGCCGTGCGTCCCATCGAGCGCACGTCGGCTTCATTAAAGCGCATCGCTTTACCATTAGAAGCGAATAACAACACATCTTGTTGTCCGTCGGTTAAAGCGACGTTAATCAGTTGATCGTCGTCCAGTAAATCCAAAGCGATAATGCCGCCGTTGCGAGGACGGGAGAAGCTGGTGAGTGGGGTTTTTTTCACCGTGCCTTTGGCGGTGGCCATGAAGACAAATTTGTCTGCGGCATATTCGCGCACGGGCAAGATGGCATTAATCCGCTCTCCGGCTTCTAAGGGCAGTAAATTGACCAAAGGTTTGCCGCGTGCATTGCGACCCGCTTGGGGTAATTCGTAGACTTTTAACCAGTACAAACGCCCGCGACTGGAGAAGCATAAAATCGTGTCATGGGTATTGGCGACCAGCAGTTTGTCGATGAAATCTTCTTCTTTGATTTGCGTCGCACTTTTGCCTTTGCCGCCGCGTTTTTGCGCTTGATAGGTGTCTAGCGCTTGGGATTTGGCGTAGCCTTCGTGCGATAAAGTGACCACCATATCTTCTTCGGGGATCAAGTCTTCAAGGCTTAAATCGGTGCGGTTGACTTGGATTTCTGTGCGGCGCTCGTCTTGATATTTATCACGGATTTCAAGGAGTTCTTCGCGGATAACGGCCATTAAGCGGTCGGGATCATTGAGGATGTGCAACAAAGCGGCGATAGCGTCTAATAAGGTTTTGTATTCATCAAAAATCTTGTCTTTTTCAAGCCCGGTTAAGCGGTGTAAGCGTAAATCTAAAATGCCTTGGGCTTGGACTTCTGAGAGTCGATAGCGGCCTTCTATCATGCCAAATTCTGCGGACAAATCGCTGGGGCGTGACTGGCTGGGTTCGATGTCTTGCAGCAGTTCTAAGACGCTGCTGCCTTCCCATAATTGTTCTAATAATTGCGCTTTTGCTACGCCAGGATTAGGCGCGGCTTTCACCAATGCGATGATGGGATCAATGGAGGCTAAAGCCACCGCTAAACCTTCTAAAATATGCGCTCGTGCCCGTGCTTTGCGCAGTTCAAATAAGCTGCGGCGGGTGACAACTTCGCGGCGGTGACGCAGGAAGGCTTCGAGGATTTGTTTGATATTCAGTAAGCGCGGCTGTCCATCGAGTAATGTCACCATGTTGATGCCAAAAACGGATTGCATGGAGGTGTGTTGATATAAATTGTTTAACACCACATCCGGCATTTCTCCGCGCCGTAATTCGACCACCATGCGCATCCCATCTTTGTCGGATTCGTCGCGTAATTCGGTGATGCCTTCAATTTTTTTGTCTTTCACCAGCTCGGCGATTTTTTCGACTAAACGGGCTTTATTGACTTGATAGGGCAGTTCTGTGACGACAATTTTTTGTTTGCTGCCTTCTTCGCCTTCGACATGCGTGCGGGCGCGTAGATAAATGCGTCCGCGTCCGGTGTGATACGCCTCATGAATGCCGCGAGCGCCATTGATAATCGCGGCGGTGGGGAAATCGGGCCCGGGGATATGTTGCATCAATTCTTCGATGCTGGTGAGGGGTTCATCGACTAAAGCCACACAGGCGTTGATGATTTCGCGCAAATTGTGCGGCGGGATGTTGGTCGCCATACCTACGGCAATACCGCTAGAGCCGTTGATGAGCAAGTTAGGCAAACGGGTGGGGAAGACGACGGGTTCGTGCTCGGTTTCATCGTAGTTGGGGCTGAAATCCACCGTGTCTTTATCTAAATCGGCGAGTAATTCATGCGCGATTTTGCTCATGCGGATTTCGGTATAACGCATGGCAGCGGGGGAGTCGCCATCGACGCTACCAAAGTTACCTTGTCCGTCTACCAGCATGTAACGCAGGGAAAAGGGTTGAGCCATGCGCACAATGGTGTCGTACACGGCGACGTCGCCGTGCGGATGGTATTTACCAATCACGTCACCGACAATACGCGCCGATTTTTTATACGCCTTATTCCAGTCATTGCCCAACTCGTTCATGGCATACAGTGCGCGGCGATGCACGGGTTTAAGGCCATCGCGCACATCGGGTAGCGCACGCCCCACGATCACGCTCATGGCGTAATCGAGGTAAGACTGACGCATTTCATCTTCGATATTAATTGGCAGGATTTGTTTGGCAAAGTCACCCATGGGTGTCACATCCTTTATGTGTTTATTCGATGTTAGGCAAAAGCTGATGCCATGACTCACTCAACGCCCCTGTTTGTGGGCGTTTGAGGCGCTAAAAATAGCATTCGTTTTAGGCTTAGTTGTGTATTTACAGGCACGCAACAAAAAAATGATGGAAACACTACAAAATATTGTATTTTGATAGGTCATCAATCGCCTTTGAGCGGTTTAATTTTTATCTGTTTTGAGTGCATTGAAAAAACCCTAAATTGTACCATAAAACAGGGGTTTTAGGCATCTTCTCAAGTTGAATTATGTGAGAAACTTGCCTTATCTTTTCAAGATGATAGGATTTGCAGAAAAAAAGAACTCTAGTGCAGAGTCTAAGGCGGCTAAAAATGACATCGGGACAGCGCAATATCAGGTCTATGATAGAGACAAAAACCCGCTAAAATGAGGTGTTATGATGCAAAGGCTATAAAACCTGGTTTTTGCATTTTAAATCAACCATATAATGAGGATGGAGTTATGCCAAAAACAATATGTATATTAGGTGGTACAGGGTTTGTGGGGGGACACTTAGTCAATCGCTTAGCCAATGAGGGTTGGCAAATACGTATTCCCACCCGTCGTCCTGAGCGTCATCGCCAATTTCTTATATTTCCCTCTGTCACCTTAAGTCAAACAAATATTCATGATCCTGAACAATTAGCCGCAGTGCTACAGAGGTGTGATGCGGTGGTGAATTTAGTGGGGATTCTCAACGAGCCTAAAGATGATGGCAAAGGCTTTGAACGAGTGCATGTGGGCTTGGCAGAAAAGCTGATCACAGCGTGTGAAAAACAAGGCATTAAGCGGCTATTGCATGTCAGTGCTTTACAAGCGGATGCAGAAAAAGGCAGTAGTTATTATCTACGCAGTAAGGGCAAAGCCGAGCAGTTGATCCAGGCTTCAGGTTTGGAGGTGAGTGTGTTTAAACCTTCGGTGCTCTTTGGTGCAGGGGATTCATTTTTAAATCAGTTTGCGGGTCTGTTAAAACTCTTTCCTTTTGCTATGCCCTTGGCTTGTGCTGAGAGCAAGTTTGCCCCGGTATGGGTGCAGGATGTGGTGAGTGCCTTGGTTTATGGCTTAAACCATCTCGACACTATTGGACAGACGTATCAATTGTGCGGGCCTAAGCCATACACGTTGCAGGAATTGGTGGCCTACACCGCACAATTGCTCCATTTGCAACGTCAAATCATCCCGTTGCCCGATGGCATCGCACAATTACAAGGTCGCGTCATGCAAGCGTTGCCAGGGCAATTATTCACGATGGATAATTACCGTTCTTTACAAACAGACAGCGTGTGTGATGCCGATGATTTTGCCCGTTTAGGCATCCAACCTGGGTATTTAGAGACTATTGCACCGACCTATCTAGCCCCCTCTCATCAGCGCGAGAAATATCATCAATTCCGCCATTTAGCGGGACGTTAAACCCGGATAAGTCTATTGATACGAAGGCAGAACATCACAGCCGAAGGGCGACTTTGCTAGTGATGTTTCTGTGTTCGTATCGGGCTATTTTGGTATTCAAACACCTGCCTAGCTCACAAAAAACCAACAAGACTGAGTCGTATTTAGGGATGAATAAAGTCTGTTATTGAAGTCTTAAAGGGAACATTTTATGAGTCAAGCACAAAATATTTTGGTGGTTGATGACACCCCTGCCAATCTCGATTTATTGGAAAAAATTCTCAGTACAGAAGGTTACACTGTGCGGGCTTTACCGAATGGTGCCTTGGCTATCCGTTCTGCCGTGAACAACCCACCTTCGTTGATATTATTAGACATTAAAATGCCCAGTATGGATGGTTATGAAGTCTGTGCCCAGCTCAAATCCCATGTAAAAACCCGCGAAATTCCGGTGATTTTCATCAGTGCTTTACAGGAAATGGATGACAAAGTGCGGGCTTTTGCCGCTGGTGGTGTTGATTACATTTGCAAACCCTTTCAATCAGAAGAAGTATTAGCGCGAGTGCATACCCATCTGCGTTTACATGCTTTGCAACAGCACTTACAAGCGGCTAAAGAACAAGCTGAAGCTGCGAATCGCGCCAAAAGTGCTTTTTTAGCCAATATGAGCCATGAATTACGCACACCGCTCAATGCGGTATTGGGTTTCGCCCAGCTTTTACAGCGTGATAATGGTTTAAGCACGCAACAACGTAGCAATGTGGATTCGATTAATCGCGGCGGTGAATTTTTATTAGAGCTGATTAACGATGTGCTGGATTTAGCCAAAATTGAAGCCGGACGTTTTGAATGCTTTCCTGAAACGTGGCAGCCACACAGTTTTTTTACCGAATTAAGCACCTTATTTCGCTTACGCGCAGAACAAAAATCACTACAATTTTTTTATAAGGCGACAACGCCTCTTCCGCGTGCGGTGCATTCTGACCCAAAACGCTTGCGTCAAATCGTAATGAATTTATTAAGCAATGCCGTGAAATTTACCGCCCAAGGCAGCGTCACGTTACAAGTCAGTTTTACTGAAAAGCATCTACAACTGGCCGTGATTGACACAGGACTTGGCATCGAAACGGATATGCAAGAGACTATTTTTGAGCCATTTCAACAGGCTGGTGACAGTGCGCAGAAAATACAAGGTACAGGCTTAGGGCTGGCTATTACACGCAAGCTGGTCGATATGATGGAGGGTTCGCTATCGGTCAACAGCACCTTGGGAGAAGGCAGTGAGTTTCATGTGCAAGTGCCTGTGGAGCGGGTGTCTACGCTAAACGAAGCCTATGCCGATGTAGAACACCAACCACAAGTGATCGCTTATCAAGGAGAGACGGCATTACAGGTTTTGGTCTGTGATGATGTGGCGGATAATCGCCAAGTCTTGCGGGCATTGCTAGAACCCTTGGGTTTCACTGTGGTGGAAGTGTGCAATGGGCATGAGTGTCTTGAACAAGTACAAACAACGTTGCCAGCCGTCATTATTTTAGATGTTTTTATGCTAGAAATAGATGGTTTTAACACTTTAAGGCAATTGCGTGAGAATCCCTCTTGGCAGCATATTCCTGTCATTACACTCAGTGCCGATGCTTTAAACCATACCGCCAGACAAAGCCAAGCGGCGGGTAGCAATGCGCATTTAGTGAAGCCTATACGTTTGACGCATTTGCTGGATGCATTAGGTCAACAATTAGCCCTGCAATGGGTGTATGAAGACACTCCGCCCGCTCCTCAACAAGTTCAACAGGAATCATTCAATGCGGAATGGGGGGAGAATTTTATGCTATTGCTGAAACAAGGGGATATTGGAGACATCATGCAGGCCATTGAACAATTAGAACACAGTGCGTGTTGCCCGACATTAGCAAGAAAAATAAAAGAACTGGCAGAGGATTTTGAATTTTTAGAACTGAAACAATTAATATGTTCTTTGAGCTAGGTCTTCTCTGTGGCGATGAGTGTTGATTAATATAGCATTTTATCTTTTCCCAAGGCGTGCAGTAAACGTCCGCATAATTCTTGAGGGGTGCGAGAAATGATTTCGCCCGGCACATTTAATTTTTGAGTTAAACGTTCATAATCTTCAAACCCATAAGACACCATGAACGGACTCATAAAAGAACCTACAGCGGCAATAAAATCAGTTTTTTCATCACCACAAGCATACGCTCGTGCCGGATTGATCTTAAATTGTTCTCGCAATTGGCGAAAGTGTTCTAATTTTTGTTCTTTTAACGGAACATGCAATAGAAAATCAAGACCTTTAGCATTCACTTGGTGACGCTTAAATAATTGTCTTAAGGTCTCTTCTGCATTATTTGTAATATTGCGGGTGACCACGCCAACACAAATACTGGGTTCAGCAATTAACCGTTGCATCAGTTCAGGAATACCTGGATACAAACAAGCTTCCTCTCGATAAATCATGGTGAGTGTGTCAATCAGCCGATAGCGTTTTTTTTTACTCAGATGGATTAAATTTTTAGGAAACTCTTTAAGTCCACCTAAATACTTAAATAAGTGCCGCCGCTTTTGAAAGCGTTCTAAATCGCCAATGTTTAGATGATGTTGTTTAAAGGCTTTTTGAATGGCATCAAAAGCATTAATGGTGGTGCCATCGGCATCAAGAATCACTAAACATTGAGAGTTATACATGTGTTGCCCCAAATACACGAAAAAAACAGTTCAATCGCTATATTAGACTTGTCCAGGCTTAAGACACCGATGGCAAAACAGCGGATATTGGCGGTTTTCCCCGTTCCTTTTCATTACACAAATCACTATGCTTTTCATACGAACGAAAAAAACCACTCAATCCCGCCGCTTTGTTGACGTTTGGACGATGGTTTATTGCAAAGGCACTTTTAGCTTATCTTTTTGAATTTTATCTAAAGCATAAAAAATATGCGCACTACTGATAGTTTCAAATTTGCCATCTTTGAGGACATTAAATTTGTACAACTTGCCTGTAATGTCGCCACTACGATCAAACCGATAAACTCCTGTCACCCCCAACCAAAAACGCAAATAGCGTAAAGAAGTGGCCACCACCAGCGGTACAGAGGATTTAGAATCCTCCATGGCATGAGCCAATAATTTCACACCATCATAACCTTGTGCCGCCCAAGTGTCGGGGGTCTGGTTAAAACGTTTTTGGAAATTTTCAATAAACCGTAAAGAATCCAGCGAAGTCACCGCTCGTGCATCATAAACGGTAGGCACGACAGTGCCTTCAGCAGCATCCCCTGCGATCTCTGATAACAGGGGAGAATCCATCGCATCCACCCCAATAAAGGGAACATCTCGAATCCCCATATCGCGGGTTTGCTTCATTAGCTGAGCTGCCGCTTTAGGCCAGGTGGCGAGAAAAATGGCATCAAATTTTTTACCGCGAAAATCCGCAATAATTGAACGAAAATTGGAGCGGTATTCAAAAAATGAAGCACGATGCACCACATTGAGATGAATATCGACTGCATTTTCATAAAATTCTGAGGCGACTTCTTCGGCATAAGCATCACGACTATAGAGAATCACGATGTTTTTATGCTTACTCCACTTGGTAAAGTGAGCCAGTTGTGCGCCCATTTGTTTACTATTCGGAATACTGCGAAAAACGTGTTGAAAATTATGCGTGGTCAAGGCCATACGTGTGGCGCGAGGTGCGAGGAATAGCAGTCCACGATATTCATAGGTAATTGAGGCTGGTAATGCGGTTGCAGAAGTACGGTGTCCAATAATCGCTAACAAATCAAGATTGCTGGTAATGCTATCTGCAATATTGGGCGTATCGTCATAGTCCCATAACTGTATCGGGCGACCACCGAGAATACCGCCTTTTTGGTTAATTTCTTCCTGCGCTAAGGTAGCACCTGCGACCATTTGACCGTATAGCGTATCTTTAGGCCACACCACACCGATATGAATCGGTTGCATGGGTTCATGACGCAAAATATCCACTAAGTCAACATGTTCCGCGCATTCATTGACTTTGCTGGAAAAACGGCGACAGGCTGAATTGTCCGGTTCTTCAATAATGTCGCCTGTTACCAAGTTGACACAACGAGTCGTTTGCTTGTAATTCAGACTGATAAAGTCTCGGCATTCTGCCCGTTTAGCTCGAGTTTTTTCAGAAAAATCATAAAAAGCATCTGTGCAGCCAGCGAGTAATAGCAACAAGGTCAATAGACTCAGAATTTTCATGGCTGCGCTGTAGCTCTATTGTTATTCGTGTTAGCAGCAGGAGTTTCAGGGTCTTTGGGCGGTGGTGCCTGCATCAATGTATCCAGTTTTTCAGCGGATTTAGGTGTCACCGCGCCTGCATTATTGTGTGAAGACGTATGACTGCTGGTGTAATCGCCGCCCAAAATAATCGGCAAACCATTTTCTCCACTACCAATCACCACCACTTTAGAGTTATTCGACTCAGACAAAGCCAAGGTGGCGTTAATACCTTGCCAAGCCAAGAGTTTATCATTCAGAGTCTCAGCAATGACCCGTTGGTATTCACGAATCCCCATCGCCTCAATTTTTTTACGTTCAGCCTCGCGCTGTTCTTTTTGCAACAAGAAATCATAGGCTTTTGCTTGCTGTTCATAGACCAGTTTTTCTTCAACGGCTGATTTCACCATCGGCGGCAAAGTCATTTTACGAATAATAATGTCATCAACATTCAAATACTTTTGACTCATTTCTTCCAATGCATGGCTGATAATGGCGGATAAAATACCTTCTTTATTGGTATAAATATCTTCTGGATTATGTTGACCAATATTCCGACGCAACACTGATTCACTTTGTGGCAATACAATTTTATTTAAGTAATCAGGGCCTACGCGCTGGTGCAACACGCCGACCATTTCATATTCTGGCTGATAGCGAATGGCTAAATCCAAATGAATGGGCAAACCTCGATTGGTTAAAACATCAAAGGAATGGTGCACGGTATTGACACGTACATCATAGATGTAAATCAAATCCCAGGGAAAAATCAGATGTATTCCTTCGCCATACACATGGTCAGTGACAGTACCGCCTAAGAAACGCTGGTAATGCACGCCCGCTTCACCGGGCATAATGGTGATCACAATGCTGGACCAAAACACCATAACAGTCATCACCATTAAAATCAGAGGTACGATGAGAGCGGTTAAAAAACGTAATATTCCACGCTTGACTTTACGCTGCCAACGCCGCCAGCGAGATTTTTTAGGCTTATCTTCTGGGGTTGCAGCAGGTATTGGCTTGGTAGCCTCTGAAGCACTCATTTCTGTAGCGTCAGAGGCTGGAACAGCAGGTTCTCGGGAAGAACTGGGAGGCATACTCATCAATGTGATCTGTATCTAGGTAATGGCAAGATAGTGTGATTTGGGGCTGTAAGCATAGCTGAGTTATGCCGGAAAACCAACTCGGATAAAACGCTAGTATACAGATAAGAGGATGTTGAAACTTTATGAAATATTTATGTTATTAAGGAGCTGTTTGAGTTGCTCTGATAACTCTCTAGCCGTTTGCGTTCTAGGTGCCTCATAAAATCTTTCACCATCAAACGGTTGTCCCATCTTAAACGAGCCGCAAAAGGCCTTTTTTTTAACCACATTAAGACTTGTTCAGAGTTAATGCATCAGCTACAAAACAACGGATATTGGCGGATGTCCCTTTGTGTAACAAAGAAAAATTCTCAGCCGTACTTTTACAGAATGGATACAACGGCATAAAGCGCATGTGCCAGATGATGGAAAAGCCTTAATTATTTGTTGTTTTGATTGGTCGGGGTGAGAGGATTTGAACCTCCGACCACTAACTCCCGAATGAGATAGGCAAAAATAAATTTAGGTATCGCTCCGATAAATAATAAACGGACATTCTTTTATGTTAATGCATATTTTGTATCGGGGAGCTTAAAAAATGACTTAACTCTATCCACTGAATGT